>CAIYTD010000098.1 GCA_903928955.1 Oligoflexia bacterium
ATGAATCCAGACATTCGGATGAAACTTTTGACTGAGCTAACTAGAATAGATTATTTACCACGAGATTATATTTTTAATGTTGCAACAGCTTTAAAGCGTAAGAAAAAAGACAATCCAAAGCTCAACACTGAAGCTCTTCCTGGGTCGGAAGTTCTCGTTAGTCTTCTAGAGCGAACGGGGCAAGATTTGCAGAGAACTGTTGTTAAATCACTTGAAGCAAGTAACCCGGAAAGTGCTCGTACGGTAAAAGGTAAATTGGTTAGTATAGATACACTTCGGTATTTAAGAGATGGGCAGCTTTTGGAAGTGGTATTAAATTTGAAGCACGAAGAATTGATTCAATTTCTAAAAGGTACTTCATCAGAGATTCGATCGGTTATTTTTTCTAAGGCCCCCAAGGAATTAAGTATCGAGTTAGAAGAAGAGCTTGCACAGCTTGTTTCCGTCACGCGTGAAAGCTATCAAGCGATGGAACGGAAAGTTCTCAATAGAATGAAGATTATGGCAAATGAGGGTCAAATAAATTTAATTGAAACGAATGACAGAATGTTCTCAGATGCAGCTCATCAGTCAGCGTTTATTCAAACACTGTCAAATGAAGAAGTAGAAGAGCGAAAAGAGGGGGCAGCTTGGTAAATGGGGCCCCTGCAGTTACGGTAGACGACTTTAATGAAGTGAGCATCTTTAAGTCCTTTTCAAAGGAAGAATTGCAAAGTCTCATCTCAAATGGGTCAATAATAAAAGCTGAACCTCATTCTAATGTAATAATTGAAGGAGAGCTTTCTTGGGGTATTTATATTATTCTATCAGGATTTGTAGGTATATTTAGGCAAAACAAATTGACTGGACAAAGCTGGGATATTGGGCAACTTCGAGAGGGTGCATTTTTTGGAGAAATATCTTTAGTAGATGACGATCCGAGATCTGCTACTGTTCAAGCTCTTGCAGCTTGCGTGTTTTTCTATATTTCTAAAGACGTATTTGTAGCTTTTTTAAGTGAGTCTCATAGTCGAAAATTAAATTTTTATTTAAACTGTACGGCTACGTTAGTGAAGCGTCTCAGAGAGTTAGATGATAATTATGTTATTAGTCAATATCAGCTTTGGCAAAAAGCTCTAAAAAAAGGCGGAAAACTAGAATGAATATTTCCTCTCTTATCGGAGTTTTTTTTGGAATAGCAGTACTTTTTAACGCATTAAAGGGCACAGCAGATGATCCCAGGTTTTTTTTAGATTTTCATGGAATTCTCATCGTTGTCGGTGGAACTTTAGCTGCTGCCAGTATCAGTTTTCCCATTTTGGATATTTTATCCTTAGTTAAAGTTTTTTTATTTCGGGTTCTTGGAAAGCATAGGAATAACTATCAGGAAATTATTAATCAATTTCTAGAAATTAATAAAAAATCATTAGTAGGAGTTACAGGACTCAGTGAAATTACAGCTTCCATCAAACATGAATTTCTGAAAGAATCTGTATCACTAGTAGCATCGGGAGTTTTAACGGAAACTGAAATTCAAATAACACTTCAGAGGAGACTGAAAACAATTGAGTCCCAGTTTATGCATGAGGCTAATATGTTTCGAACTATTGGTCGATTCCCTCCTGCGTTTGGATTGCTTGCAACAACTTTGGGAATGATTGGATTATTACAGAAAATTGGGCAGCCAGATAGTCAGAAGTTAATAGGACCTGCGATGTCAATCGGCTTAATCGGGACTCTTTATGGAATCGCTCTTGCTAATTTTATCTTTATACCTATAGCTGAAAATTTAACAAAGAGGACTCAAGAAGAAGTAACTCTTAGAAAAATGATTATTGAAGGAACTCTCCTTGTTAAGTTGCAGGTGAATTCTATAGTTCTTAGAGAAAGATTAAATTCTTATCTCTTACCAAAGCATCGGGTTATCAGAAAGTCTGCCTGAGTAAAGATGAACAAATTTAATAAAATAGAAAAAAATGAAATTTCGGTAGAATTAGCTAATGAAGAGGAGCATCAGCAGGTAAGCCATGATGAGTCCAATTGGCTTGTTTCCTATGCTGATATGATGACACTTCTTTGTGGTTTTTTTATTATGCTTTTCAGTATGGCTAAGTTAGATGAGCCGAAATTTGATAGTTTTAAAGAAGAAATTTCTAAACAATTTGGAAAGGAATATGTTTCTCCTTCGAAGGAACTTTCTAAGTTTGCTGAACAGATTATTCATGATCTTGGAATTGATTCTACTGCCCGAGTTAAAGCTGATTCTTCCGGTATTTCCATCGTTTTTGAATCTACTCTCTTTTTCCAAACGTTGAGTGCAGATATTTCAAGTGAAGGACAGACTATTTTGAAAAATGTAATTGATAAGATCTATCAAAGGCAAAAATCTTTTCGGACCGATTATAAAATTGTAGTGGAAGGGCATACTGACGGTCGGCCTATTGTTGACGGAGTTTATCCTTCTAATTGGGAGTTATCAGGAGCTCGCGCATCTCGTGTGGTTCGTATGTTTTTAGATTCAGGCTTTTCTTCGCAGAAGCTCACAGCAATTGGTTATGCTGATACTCGTCCACAATTGGATGCAAGAAGCGCAGATGGTAGATGGAGCGAAAGTGCTTTGGCAAAAAATAGGAGAGTGGTTTTGCGCATACTTGGACCTCAGGTTGATTCTATTCCTTTCCCTGAGGGGGGTAAATTGTAACCATGCAGACACTGCCCATTGACTGCATAGGTAATTCTTGGGATCGTAATAGAAGGGAGAGAAAGCCATGCAATGGAGTTGCCCTCATTGTGGTGTCAGCTTAGTTATTTCAGATGATACTTTGGGGACCGGTTGGTCGTTTTCCCGATGCTATAAATGTGGAGGTTTTGCGCTCATTCGCAAAGCGGAGATTAATATTATAAAAGTTGATAAGGCGCCACCAGGTGAACGCATTATTTTGCCAGAAGCGTCAGTCAATCCGGCTTCTGTTCTAGTGACTGCGGAGAATTCCAAAAAAACTAAAAAACAGATTTCTGAATCAGTAATTACTGCTCCACCTGAATTCTCAGTTAAATCGAAAAAATTAGTCAATCCAGCAGATAGTCAAGACTCATTTTCGGCGCTTTATGATTCTAAAAAATATAGTACAAAAATTCCATTAGGAATAGTTGGTACCGGCACTTTGGCTGTCATTTCTGGAGTTTATCTTTTTGTACAAGGCCAAACTATTTGGTTTAAAGTTCATGAGAATCTCAGCACCGCTTATGATGATCACTCTAAAATATCTCTTGCATCCGACGTCAGTTTGCGAACTAAAGATAAGGGTTCCTCGCTTGTTCTCATTCCTGCTGCAGTTCCTGAAGTGATTGATCAGGTACATCAGATTGCAATGGCTCCAATAAAAGACTCGATTAGTAAAGTTAACGAAAGTGAAGTAAAAAAAGCTCATCAAGAATTCCTTGTTCGCTCTCGATACAAGCAGGTGAATGTCCATTCTGGACCTAATATGAGATCGTCCATTATTGGGCAGTTGAAGTTGGATACTTCCTACCTTGTCAGTGATTGGAGCGAAAGGTGGTTTCGACTGAATGTAGGCTGGGTGAGAAATGATATGATTCAAGTACTTCCTGATTCGCTTTCAGGGGGTACAGCGCCAAAGGTCGATCCACTTCGCTAATAAATGGGATCTAGATTTTTCAAATCTCAATAGTTTTTCGCATTTTGCAGATGGAAATTGAGGGGGTGAATCATAGCGATTGTCGGATACAAAAAGGATTGTTTGCCTTAGTTTCGGCCATTGAGGACCCAATCCATCTGAAATATTTAGATCCGGCCATTCATGCATTTCTCTTTCGTTTCTAGGCAAGAGCGTGACTTGGGCTCTATTGCTTAAATGAAATGCTGCTTGAGAAGCAGTTTGATAGCGGGCTCCCACGATAGGTAGATTAAAAATAGTCGGATTGAGATGAGAAGTCGCGAAATTTTCAAATTCAGCCCAGGCATATAAGTCATTGGTCGCATCCATTTTTGGGTCAAATGGTCTGAATCCTAAAGAATGATACGCTAGTTCAATTATTGGAAAATGACAGCTAAAAAGGATAAAAATTCCCACTGATATTCCATATTTCACTTGGTATTGGGCCCATTTCCAAGCTTTTCCCTGGCTTTCAAACGCAAGAGCGAGTGCAGTGGGCCACCATACGATGAAAGCCCAGTGGGGCTTAAAATCAGAAATCAAGGGTTGGACACAAAATACAAAAGCTGCAGGAAGAGTCCAGACAGCTAAGTATCTCATGAAGTAAGATTCTCCGCTTCCTACTTTTTTGAGTGCCCTGAAAACGGTGCAAAAATAAAATCCAATGAGCAAGGGTCCTGCAAGGAGCGATTCTATCAGCCAGAATTGAAAATAACGAGTAAGAGATAAATGAGCACCTTCGTGACGATCATGAATTTGGTAGAGAATCGATGTCCACTGATGCTGTGAATTCCATAATAAAATAGGGATAGCTGCGGTAATGACTCCAGCGGTCAATGCAGATAGACTTCGGAAACGTTCGTGTTTTGGAGCCCAAAGGAGAAGACTTAAGCCAGCTGAGAAGACGCTTAAAATGCCAGAATATTTTGATAGAAGTGTCAGTGCAGTTCCTACAGCGAGGATCTGGAGATGGTTTTTGTGCGTTTTGCCAAAGCAAGCTCTCCAAATATTAGTAAAGAGTAAGGTCCACCCTAAAAAAAGGGGTATATCAGGTACCATCATCCAGGCCAGAGAAAAAAATCCAAAGAATGATAGCAAGATAGAGGCCGCTCTGGTTCGGTAGATATCCAGTAAGCCCATTTCTTTTAGCCAATGGAGACTGAGAGATAAAATAAATGCCGTGCTGAATAAGGCAGGCAGTCTGACTAAACCCGGATTGTGGTTACCTAAAAACCACCCTAGTGCTTTTTGAAAAGCTGCAATCGCCCAAGCTACTGCAGGTGGATGGAACGCATAGCTAAGGGCTGGCCTTTGCGCAAGGACCCAATAATAAGCTTCATCGTCACTCAGGCCTAAAGTAGAACCGTGTACGAGTAGGATTGCAAAGACAGCTATTGGGATCCTATTTATTTTTAACCAGTAACCCAGTGCGTGCATTTAGCCTCCGGACTGAGGTTTTAGATTTCTTGAAGCATAATCTGGAACAGAAAATTGGATCATTTTTCTAATTCCATGACTAAATTGCTTCCAATAACGCTCCGCCTCTCGTGGGTTTGCTGAAGGAAGTTCTAGCGTGAGGGTTGGAATTCCGAGTTCTCTCCCTGCAAAATTACCAAGCGAACCCGGGAAAAATCCTCCTGAAATTGCGTTGAGGCTCTTGCGTAAACGATCGCACTCTCGGGTATAATCCCTAGGAAATTGGGAGAGAGTGAGCTTGCTAGGGCCATCATAATCTAGAAAATTAAGAGGCGAATGAATGGAAAGAATTTTTTGGGGATGAACTTTTTTTATCAATTGTTCTTGAAAGAGGGTTTCTGGTTCAGATCGAGCGTGATTACCAGGGAATCGCCGAGGATCTGATTTAAATCGATTTTTCCACGCTTGGAGTGCCCGTGTTGGCCAGTCTTGTGTTGCAAAATTTCGGTTAATATCTACGCCTCGCGCATTCATCCGTGTTTTTGGTATACTAAAAAAACCATCTGGATTGACTAATGGCGCAATAATTACGCGAGTCTTACCTAATTCATTCTGACGTTCTTTGATCCAGTGGACGAGCTGAAGTCCTAGATAGAGAGGAGTTATTTCATCTCCATGAACGGTCGAAAAAATAAGTGTGGTGTTTTCAGCATTTAAATCTCCAAACTCTGCATATACGAGTGGCCGCCCTTTGATAGAAGTTCCACCAATTTGCCACTGAATTCCATTGCAAGGCTCTAACTTCCATTTGAACTGCAAAATCGCGCTTCGTATTTCTGCACACCATTTTTGAGTAGGTTCCTCGGGAGGGGGAGAGTTGGAGAACCCAAAGTAAGGAATTAAAAATACACTGATAAATAAAATATTTTTCCAGCACATCATTAGCTAATTTCGCCTTAAACGACGGTGTGTCAAATACCATTTGGCCAATATCGCTAAAATAGCAGCGACAATCATGAGTATAATACTGTGTTCAATTTTAGTAATTATTCTTACCACTTTGTCTAATTCATCTCCAAAAAAATAAACGGAACTAATAATTGCTGGAATACTAATTAGTGCCGCTAATCCATCATAAAGAAGAAAGATGCGATAAGGAAGGTGGAGAGTGCCAGCAGAAAAAAAGATTGGAGCTCTTAGACCTGGCATGAACCTGGCTGCAAATATCAGTCGATTTCCTTTTTTATGAAAATTTTCTCGAACTGCATTGAGTCTTTCGTCAGGTAAAAGTTTATGAAAAAGCCATTTTTTAGTTAGCTTTCTTCCATATTTCGCACCTAAATAGAATATAAGTGAATCACCTAGAATAACGCCTGCTATTGAAATCACTATAGTCATCCAAAGACTGGTAAGACCATAGTATGCTGATAACCCACCTGCAAAGAGAGTAATGTCTTCAGGAATAGGTAGTCCGAGTCCACAAGCTAGTAAAATTCCAAAGATTAAAAAATAAGGAGTGGGACCATAAAGACTCAAAAGGATATCTACAATTTTATCCATTTAGGAACTCTTCTTTCATGCATTTATGACATACCATAATGTTGCTTCACTTTCTATTGAGAGGATGAGCACTTCGATATTCGTCCATTAAAAGTCCTAAATCGACATGGGTGTACCTTTGAGTACTCGATATTCGGGAATGGCCTAACATTTCTTGAATCGTTCGCAGATCGGCGCCTGCTGCCAGCATATGTGTCGCAAAGCTATGTCTTAGTCCATGCGGTGAAACGTGTTTCGTCGAGGCGATTCTCACTAAATGTTTTACTAAAATTCGAGCAACGCTTCGACTCGATAGCCGTGTTCCACGAAAATTGATAAAAAGTGGGTCACTCGGTTGAAGGTGAGGACGATCGTTGAGATACATTTGAAGTGCTTCTCCTGCCGGGTTTCCAAACGGAACCATACGTTCTTTTGAGCCTTTGCCTATGACTCGAACCCAACCTTTTTGAAGATCCATTCTTTCAATATTTAAACTAACAGCTTCCCCTACTCTTAATCCACATCCATATAAAATTTCAAAAAGGGCTCGATCTCTCCTGCCTAGGTAGGTAGTGAGGTCAGGCGCTTCTAGTAATTCAATGGCTTCTTCTGCCTTTAAAAACTGGGGGAGTTGTTGAGGGATTCGAGGGGCAGGTACTAGTTTTCCAATATCTTGATCTATCCATTTCTGATTTCTGAGGTATTTTAAAAAGGAACGAATGGCAGAAAGTCGTCGACAAACGGAAGATCGCTGATGGGAGTCATAGAGACCCGCAATGTAAGTTCTTAAATCTGCTGGCTTTAAAGCGGTACTCATCGTTTCAAGAGTGTCAATTTTTTTTCTTGTAGCTAAATACTCAAGCCAGTGTCTTAGGTCTTGCTCATAGGCTCGAATGGTATGGAGACTGGAGTTTTTTTCAACTTTTAAAAACCGCAGAAAAAAACTAACTGCTGCTTCAAGAAGCAAGGGGCCCTACTTTCTAAGTGAAATGCTCCTATTAGATATGGTATCTCAACTTTCATGAGTAATCTACGGGTTCACATTGTAGGCGGCGGTTTAGCCGGCAGCGAAGCTGCTTATTTTCTGGCAGAGAGGGGAGTTTCAGTTTTTCTTCATGAAATGAGACCCATTTGTACTTCGCCAGCACATAAGAGTGACCTTTATGCAGAATTAGTTTGCAGTAATTCCTTTAAATCTCAATCCCCAGATTCTGCCTCCGGAATGCTTAAAGCAGAGATGAGTCAGATGGGTTCTATTGTATTGAAATCTGCTGCCTGTGCGCTTGTTCCTGGAGGCGAAGCACTTGCTGTGGATCGTGAAATTTTTGCCGGTCATGTCAGTCGTTCGCTTAAATCTCATCTTAATATCAGTACGATCACTCAAGAGGTTCGTACTCCGTTTCCAGGAGATATTACTCTTATTTCTACTGGGCCATTAACATCTGATAAAATGAGTCAATGGTTGGCTCAAGCGACTCATAGTGATGATCTGTATTTTTATGATGCAATTGCTCCAATTGTAGAGAGTTCAACGATTGACTTCAACTGTGCTTTTCTAGCGAATCGTTATGGGAAGGGAGATGAAGATGCCTATTTGAACTGTCCACTGAATGAATCTGAATATTATCAATTTATAGATGCATTAATAGTAGCAGAAAAGGTTCCGCCCAAGCCGTTTGAAAAGGAAAAGTTTTTTCAAGGTTGCCAACCTATTGAAGCAATTGCAGCTACCGGAAAGGAAAGTCTGCGTTTTGGTCCAATGAAGCCAGTAGGTTTGAGAGATCCAAAAACAGGCGAGCGCCCTTATGCGGTGATTCAGCTTCGACCTGAAAATCGAGCTACAACTGCCTATAATATGGTTGGATTTCAAACAAAGCTGAAGTATGGCGAGCAGTCTAAAGTATTTAGATTGATTCCCGCTCTAAAAAATGTCGAGTTTCTGAGGTTAGGGTCGATTCACAGAAATACTTATGTTTGTGGGCCCCGAGTTCTGAGACCTGACCTTTCACTCAAGGGTAATCCCCTCGTCTATCTAGCAGGACAAATAACCGGTGTAGAAGGATATCTTGAGTCTGCTGCTTGTGGACTTTTAGCTGCGCTTTTTATTTTACAGCGTTTAAGAAATCTTCCTCATCGAGCGCCACCTGCGAATACTGCTTTAGGGGCACTTTTAAAACACATTACTGCGAGTAAGCCCGAGCATTATGAGCCCTCTAATATGCATTTTGGGCTTTTTGATCCCTTTCTTTTTGAGAATTTATCAGGGTTAAAAAGAGATGATTTAAGAAAATCTATGGCAAGCCAAGCTCAGGACAATTTTTTTCATTGGAAAGCGCATGCGCTCGCTTTGGGGTTATCTTAAAGGATCTAACAATGGTAAAACAAAAAACTCAAATATTTCAAGGGCCTGTTTTAGTTGGTTTAGCCGCATTGCTGTGGGCAACAGATGGGCTTGTGCGTTATCCGGCTACAGGATCTCTCGATCCTACTCTTATTGTGTTTGTTGAGCACGTTCTTGCTATTTTGATTTTGGGTCCTTGGATCGCTCTAAAATATAGGCAGCAGCTTTTTAGTTTGAATTTAAAAGAGTGGTTTGCTGCTATTTTTTGCGGAGGCGCCGGTTCGGCTCTTGCTTTGCTTTTTTTTACAGCGAGCTTTAAATATATTAACCCATCTGTTTCGGTCCTTCTGCAAAAACTCCAACCGATGATGGTTGTGGTGATTGCTTACTTTTTATTAGGCGAGAGACCTTCAAAAAAGTTCTATATTTGGGGTGGAGTTGCACTTGTTGCAGGAATCATTTTGAGTTGCCCTGATTTGGACTTCAAATTTGTTAGGAGTGGGTTGGATCTCCATTCCTTAGGGATCCGATATGCTTTAGGAGCGTCTTTTATTTGGGCTGCATCTACGGTATCTAGCAAAGTATTATTAAAAAGGACTCCCCCTACTCTAGCAACTTTTTGGAGATTTTTCTTTGGACTGATTTCTATTACACTTCTCCTTTCCTTGACTCATCAATCTCTCAGGTGGGAAGTTTTTAGGCCAAAAGGGACGTTTTTTTTTCTAGCTTATTTAAGTTTAATTCCTGGTCTTTGGGCTATGCTTGTCTATTATTCTGGATTAGCGCGCACTCCTGCAATTGTTACAACTTTTATTGAGCTTTTATACCCCATATTAGCTATTGTTCTGCATACAGTCTTTTTACATACCCCGCTGCAGACTACTGAAACTATTGCAGGGGTTGTACTTTTATTTGCCGTTACCATGCTTTCACTGTAGTAGCTCTTTTCAGGTTCTTAGGATCATGGTAAATGCGAAGCCTATATGAAAACTTTAACTGAATTTCCAGGAATGAACCTTAAAAGCGCAGTAAAAATCCGTAATGGCTTCATTGCAGACGGTAAGTCCCCTGAGGAGTTGTCTCAGCTCTTATCTCAAACGCTTAAATTAGATGTCGATAAGCTGAGTTTCTTGATGAATGCTTTGGAAGTAGTGGGTTCTCAGTGGGAGGACCTCAAACGGGTTGTCGTTTTCGGATTAAATGCAGGTGAAAAGCCGAGTGTTGGAGGGATTCAAAAAGGCGATCATATTTATTTGGTGGAACACTATGCTTCTGTTTCTCCAAAAATAGCTAAAAATGAATCACACCATCATCATTCAAAAGGCAATGGGCGGCCAGGTCAGCGAACAAAATCAAAAAGAAATGAAAGCAAAGGAGTTTCTGCGGAAACAAAAAATCCACAAAATCTGGGTTCCATAGTTCGCCCTGTGGGAGCTGGAATGCTGCCTCAAGGCCTTCCAAAGCCTTTAATAAAGCCTCTTGCTACTCCAATAGTGGCAACACAAGTGAACTCAGAAACGCCAGAGACTAAATAGGCGATTTTGGAATTCCTTGAATAGAGAGCGCCCGATCAAAGTGTCTGAAAGTATTGCGCGAGTCATCTAAGAGTCTGCGTCCTGGGCAGAGGATTGCTTCATTCGGAAATTCAGCTTCTTTGCCTGGATTGTTTAATAGTGCTTGTGAAGATTTTTCTTGAACCTCAGCAAGGACGAGTGCGTAGCGTTTCTGGTCCTTTGGGTCAGTGAGTTCTAGCTCAGCTATTCCTTCGGGCACGTACCGGTAAAAATGAGGGACATCGACCGACCAAAGGATGGGCGGAGAGTAAAGCGCTTTGAGCTGGGGAGCTGAATGGGCTCTTTTTTTATAAGCAACACTTGTATTGAGATCCACTACTTCGCCATATTGAGTTGCTACCCAGAAATGGAAGTTATCGCCCCAACAGCCAGCCCAAATCACCGAATGATCTTCCATGACTTCAATCCAAGCTACTTGACCGTACATTACTCGCGATTCTACTCCAAATTGCTTGAGGGCATGGACGCACGCGGCTGACACAAGTAAAGGAAAATCGACTCGATCGCCTGTGATGCGGTCAACTACTCGAGTCACTATTCGAGAAACATGCGCTAACACGGGTAATGGAGTGTGTGTGTGTGTGTTTATTTCTGCTTCCATTTAATTTTTCCAAGCTAAAAAGGCAAATCCCAGCCAACCCGCTAGAAAAGAGAGGCCTCCGAAAGGTGTAATGATTCCTAAAAAGGGAAGATCCGTCAGCGCTAAGGCATAGAGACTACCAGAAAAGGCTACGACGCCGAACGTAAAGGCTAAACCTGGCAGTTGAGTATCAATCGATGGATTTTGAGCAGCCCAAAGGCCAAGCCCGATGAGTGCTAAGGCATGAATCATTTGATATTGAGTCCCAATGGAATAGATAGATAAAGCCTTTACTGTAAGTTTATTTTTTAATGCATGCCCGCCAAATGCTCCTAGTACGACTCCAAAAAAACCAAAAACTGTTCCGTTTATGATCCACTGTTTACCTAACATTGAGTTCAACCTCTTTTTTGTAAAAACTTAACTTACTTTTGAAACTTAAAATTTTCAC
>CAIYTD010000099.1 GCA_903928955.1 Oligoflexia bacterium
AATACGTGGAAGTAAGCAGACCACGGATAGACGTCACTTCACTCCTAGGTCATCATTCAACGCCCTTAGCTTCACACTCAACTGCGCAAATGCGTGATTTAACGTTGCATCCTATTTTGACTCAGGAGGTTTATAAAACAATTCTAGACTTAAATGATCTAAGTTACGCGATTGCTAATATTGGGACTTCAGATAAGCCAGATAAAGTTGAAAAATTAACTGTCCGCAGGAGTACACTTTCAGACAAAATCTATAGTGATGGCTGGAATGGCTTTCAAACTTTGTTCGGCGCAACAGGATCACAAAATCAAACAATTGATGAAATAGGGATAGCTTCTTTTAATTCATCTAAAAATATCATTCTCATCGCATTTCATGGCTCCAGAAACGGATCAAAAATGCCGTTCCTCAATGATGGCAGCGGAGATTGGGGTTCTAATTTTGAAGCACAAGCCTCTCGTGCAGGAGCGCTAGGAATTGAACATATGCCCGCAGACATCTTAATACACACAGGATTTGGTAGAAATTTTCAAAGCTCTCAATTAGCTATAAAAAACTATCTAGAAAATACCTTACGCACTTTGAACGCGAAAGAACTCAGCAAGACCTGGATTATAGTCACGGGCCACAGTAAAGGAGCTGCAATTGCTAGCCTAGCTGCTCCAGTGATTCGCGAGTTCCTCCAAACTCAGCCGAAAACTCGTCCGATGCAAGTGGGAGCTGTTCTCTTCTCAGCGCCTCGAGCCTATCAAGGCGGCCCATCGCAAAACTGGGTCCATAGCACGTTAGGCGAGAGAAATATCTTGCGGATTAACGTACACGGAGATCCAGTGCCTCTCACTCCGTTTAAGTGGGACGGATATCAAAGCATAGGAACTCTCTTTTTAGATACTCCAACTGAAGTAGTGAAAAGATTAACTACTCATTACCCATCTCACTCTCTAGTTTCGAGGGGAGCGAGCCTCCACTTTGCTTGTGAAGAACGCCAAGCAGGAACAGAGTTTGATCCTCAACTTGTTGTTCCCTTTGAAGACCTTTTAACCGCACTCAATAACGGGACAAGACACCTTAACGCGAGACAACGACAGACTGGCTACGGAGAAGAAGGTTAACCTTTAAGCCTCATTCTCACCTTGCACTGGCTTCAGTAATTGAAGCCCAGGTAGATTCGCATCTAAAATCAAAGCACTGCAATCCCGAGCAGGGATATCATCCTCACTGAAAAGTTTTGATTTTAAGCGAAAAGTGAGCTCATTTAAAAAAGCCTCTCTCTCCTTTGCTTGGAAATCTTGAACGAGCTGATGCATCTTTTCTATTCCACCTAATACATCAATAAACCCGCTAGAAATCACTATCAGTCTTCCGTCTGGCACTATTTTTATTTTTCCTTCGCTGACTATTGAGTCTTTTGAAGCCATAGAAAGAGCCTCCCCTTGATGAACAATGATTTCAATGGAATGACCTAAAGTTCCATAAAATACAATATTTCGACCTAAATTCACAAATCGAAGGTACTGATCTTTCCGAGAGTAGCTACCATAAAATAGCGACAGCTCATCCTCCTCTTGAAGCACATGTAAAAGCTCGTCACGAATCTGAAGAAAAGTTTTCAAAATCATTCCATCTTCGCTTAATTGGTTCGAGGTAAATTTCAAAGTAACTCTCATCAAAGCAGACAGAACAGCACTAGCAAGACCGTAACTAGATGAATCTGAAAATAATAACGAAAGGAGACGGCCATCACTAGATTCAGCTAAATCAAAATAATCCCCACCTGCACGTAAACCTGCTAAATAGCGACTTGAGATATCAAAGCCTTTAATTTCATAGAATCTCTTAGGTAGTCGAGCTTTTTGTAAATTCTCAGCTAAGCATAGGTCATCTTGAAGAAATTTGATCGTATCCGACATAGATTTATTCAATATGATTACTTCATTCCACAATATAATTTGCCTTGCGTATCGAATTTTGCTCAGCACATCTAAACGCCGAAACGGCAAAACAAGTACATCGTCAACTCTCTCTTCAACAAGTAATTCCGGATTACTACTAGACTCATCCACTAACAAAAAAATAATTTGCTTAGTTCGGTCTATTTTATCTAAAATAAATCTCAGGTTCAAAATTTCTGAATCTAAAAAAATAATCCGACTAAGATGATCTCCCTCATCGCCAACCGTCACTCCCAGATCTATTATCCCATCGAGTATCGTCGCTAATGAATGCAGCCATTCTTCTTCTTTCTGTTTATTTCTAGCGTAAAGAGCAATATTTAATTTCATTTGCAGTTTGCCGCCGAGCTCAAAAAGCACGAACTTTGTATTGAAACATATACCTAGTGTCTCCTTGCCCCATATACTGAGTTCCAATCTCCTGAGTAAAAGCACCCAGTGAGAGCTCGGCCCCATTATTCTTTATACCAATACCACCAGAAAAATAACCACCCCGCCATCCCCCTCTAAGAAAAAAATGATCCCGAAAATTGAGCTCCATCCCTAAATCAATATGCCCCATAAAAGTTACACCTGATTGATTAGTAATGTCTCGATCCGCTAAAATTAAATTTATAATCACTCCCCTTCCCAGCTTCGGATGTAGAGTAAACGCTCCATCAAAAGTCATAGGGTCTATGGGGGGCGCACCTGCCGAGCTAGATGTGACTGCAACGATCGAAGAAGTATTATAGTAAGTCCCAAAAGCATTACGGACGATAAAATCAAAGGTAGGAAGTCCCCTTATAGGAACAATTAAAGCCAGTCCAAAATGATTAGAAATTCCAGATCCTTGAGATAAGTTCTGAGTATAACTCATACTTGAACTCGCAGGAACAATCTGAGAGCCTACTGATTGATTTACCCACTGTAGGCTATAGCCACATCGAATCAGTCCTCCTGCTAGCCGAAATCCAGTACCTAAAGTGGGAATAAATTGATAAAGACTACGATAGCTTACAGTTGAATCGACACTATTGTATTTAGCATTTAATTCGGATTGTGCCAAAATCCCGATTGAAATTCCAGGCATTCCGTAAGTTAACATAAACGCTCCACCTCCACCGACCCATCGATCAGAAGCACT
>CAIYTD010000100.1 GCA_903928955.1 Oligoflexia bacterium
AATATATTCTAATCGAACCAATTCATTCAGATCATCCTCGCTAAACAATCCTTTTCCGAGTGCAATTTCCTCATTTTTCTTAATGGCTCCAATATCTAAAGTGACAACCTCCTTTTCGCCCTGAATATTTTTTTTTATCAACATCACCAAAAAAGATAAATGAGGAGGAATCGCACGTTTTTTTTCGGGACTCTGCTGACTTTCTTCCTCTAAAACCTGAACCAGTTGAGGAATAAATTTAAAGTCCTTGAGACAGACATAGTATTTCCCATTTTTCTGAACGCCTAGCGCTAAATCCGATTGAACTAAAACATTGAGAGCGTCTGTTATTCTTCCAAATGAAACTCCCAAAATATGATGTGTGAACTGACTTGTGGATTCCATATCTACTTCTATCCCTTCGTCATTCTCTTGCCCCTGATGCAAAGCTTTCCAATAAAAAGCCAGAAAGACTTTTGCACAATCAGGTAAAGTGAGATACTGAAATCCAGCAGATAATTTAGTCCCATCCTCCGAATAATCCAAAATAGCAGTAGATGACTCCAGTTGCTTAATGCGAGTATTAGCCGCACGCAAACGCCCTACGACAGTCTTCAAAAGGATCTTCAACCATGCGGGAGTTTTATTTAAAACATCTATAAACAAGGGACCTGAAATTTCGATCAGCTCAGAATCCATGAGTGCTTCGCCTGAGACTGAGCGCGGATTACCATCTAAGAAAGCTAATTCGCCTAAAATCTGTCCCGGGCGAATAGTATCAATCTCAATACAAGAGTCCCCTTTCTTCAAAAAAAGTCGAATCGCTCCAGACTTTAAAAGATACATCGCCCTGGATTTCTCACCTTCAGCAAAGAGAATTTCACTTTTCTGGAGCTTTCGAACAATTTGTTGATGTCCCAGACCATAATCCATTTTAAAGTGCTTTCTTTTCAAGTGCCTCTTTGAGCTGCGTCAATTCTATTTTCATTTTCACTTCTCGCTTTTGGAGAGTCACACAGCGAGCTTTCATTATCTCAGCTTCTTTTTTATAGTCTTTAACAAGCTTGAGTGCTCCATCTAAACTCTTTCTCATTTCACCTGAATTGATTGCACTCATAGATTTCTCGAGTGGTTCATCCACCTCATTCTGCGAAACTACTGGATCACCATTTTTCTCTGCTAAACTTTTTTTAAGTTGATTATTTTCATTTTTAACTGAAATCAACATTTTTTGAGTCATCTCAAATTGTTTCTTGTAATTCGCATCTAGAGCAGATGCCTGACTGGCAATCTTAAGCCTTTCTACATTACCTGTAATTTCGACGAGGTGCTCCCGAGTGCGAGCAAGCGCCTGTGTCTTAACAGTGATTTGGGATTCTTTATGTTTGATTTCTTCATGAAGAGCTAATAATTTCTCCTTAGAATTTTTTTCATTAAAACGAATAATACGCTCCAAACCCTTTGCAAGACTGTGTAAATGAGATCGCTCAGAATGTACTGTTTTCAAGATTCCTTCAATCCAGTGAATAATCTTTGGATTCCTAATTCCTTTCCTAATTTCCTTCAGCTCCTGCGAGGATCGAAGAAGAAGCTGATTAATAGCACCCACTCTTAAATCCATCATTAAACGATTAATAATGTGTCCTGCATTTCCAGAATCTTCAATGACACTCTCAGATTCAATACTTTCTTCTGAGAGTTGTAAATCTTCCATTTCTTGCTCGACTACTTCAGCAGTTTCAATAACTTCCATGAGAGGTTCAGGCGTATTAAAAAATTGATCTAGAAAATTTCTTATTCTATCTTTAAAACGATTCCAAAAAGACTTGATCCCAAAGTGAGTAGGCTCAAGAATAGGAACTGGATGTACTTCAGGAATTACTTCTTCAGACTGAAGATCGAGATGAATCTCCTCCTGAGTTTCTGTGGTCACTTGAGGTATTTCTACCTCTAAAGGAATCTCCTCTTCAGACTCAAAGTGATCTGATGGCATTAAAAAATCACCTGTAGAGGAAATTTCTATGCTCATTTCTTTATGATCTTTTTTAAGAGCCTTATTATAATCAAGATCTCCTAAATTATAATACGCTCTCGGTTGAGGGGTCGATTCCAAATGATCCCGATTCAATAGTACGAATTCCAAAGGCTCCTGGGATTGGCCTGGAAGCGAGGCTATTTTTCCTTCAATAGCCATCAGAGCAATCACCTCAGCTTTGCGCGTATCAGATTGAAATTTTAAAATTATTCTGTCAGCATAATAGTGTAATCCCACGAGCATCTCTTCAAAAGGATCTTGTGGAGTATTTGCTAAAATTCTCTCAGAAATACCCTCTGAATTCAAATTAAGAGACTCTTTTAAAACAAAACAAACACCAATGGCAATCTTTTCTTGGTCTATTCCACACTCAAGAAAAATAGGATGGTCCAGCAAATCCAAATCCCCACGAGAGAAAAGCTGAATTCCTCTTCTTTTTTTAAATTGACCACGGTAGCCCTGAAATGAGGAAAGAAGGAGAAGCGCCCTAAGTTTCAGTTCATTCAGCCCACTCTTTTTCATCCGTGCGCTCAAAAGATCCGAAATTGCCCCTATATATCTTGTACTAAATGTTGTGCTATAAAAGACATCTGCTTTTTCGCTCAATACTCCTGAAACACCAAAACTCTTCAAGGATCTCAGCTTATGACTCCCAAAACTATACATCTATAAATCCTCGCTTGCCGAAAATAGAGGGTGGCTGACTTCCTTTACTCATAAAATGGCTCAAAACACGAGCCAAGCGAGCTTCTAATTTTTGGGCAATTTTCTCGGATCGATCTGAAAAAAAATTCGCATGAATCAACCTGACTCGCGTATTTTTAAGCGAATCATAAGAGAGGCTAATGAGTTCATCTAATTCATTCCAATAACGAACAGGAGCAGTATCGTTCATATTCTCACTAAGTATTCTTAATCTTAAGTCATTTAGAAAATTTAAATCGCAATACCCTAAATGCAAAGCCAGAAAAACAACCCAACTCGACCGAAAAAGCGCATGATCTAATTTTTCTACATCTTTTTCTCTTCCCAAAAGAAGCTGACCTTCCGGAAGAAGTTGACAAAGTTCATTAACAAAAATAGTGACTAAATACGGTTCAATCCCTGCTCCTTGATTTGGGTATTCCCACCAGAGTGGACCTAATATTTTTAAAACACAGTCTGCAACCTCATATGAAGGAGGCGCTAGCCGTATTGCTGGAAAAGGGTTCTCCGAAGTACTTTCCACAATAGCATCTGAACAACTCAAAAGTGCTTGAACTTTTTGACCTGCTTCTCGAAAGGGTAGGATAGAGGCAACAAAAGAGGGGAAATAAAAATACTTAAACTTTTTTAATCGAGAAATCTCAGGGGGTGTAAAAAAATCTAAAGGCCCCTTAACAGAGACAAATTTCTCGTTCGCTTTAAAGTATAAATAGGCAGGACTGATCATCAAAGCAAAAGGCTGGATCGTCTCAATCCGAACTCGATATAACTGCGATAAATCTTCTTTTGGCAGTTTCTTTCTACTAAATTCCATATACCCCCTCACCTACTTTTCGGTTAGAAGGAAAGAAATCATAGGAATAATCTATAAATACTTAGAGCCGGAAAGGAATGCGTCATATTTTAGTAAAATCAGTACGGCTTGAGTAGAACAAAAAAATTAAAGTAATTCCAATGATTTAGGTTGAATTTTGGTGTTTTTAGAGCTTTTCTGAAAAAGGGACACCCCTCATAAGTTTATCATTTATGAAGTGAATCTCGTATCGTTTCCATAGTGATGCATAGGGTATGAGTATGTCTTTGGAGAGATTTAAAACCATATTTCTCATAGAATAGTTTAGCCTCATCATTTTTCGCGTCCACTACTACTGCTACGATTCCCATCTGGTCAATAGCAATCTGAGCACTTTTAGCGAGAGCATGCCAAAGTAAATACGAACCTAGTCCCTTCCCTGTCATTGAGAGATCAACAGCAAGTCGCCCTAGCTTAGCTATTGGAATGGGGTATCGAGCGAGTTTCTTCTGCAAATCAGTAGGGAGGTTCTCAAATTGAATGCTCCCAGCACTGAGCGTATAAAACCCAATAACCTTTTTAGGTTCATTGGGTAAGATAACCACAAAGGTTCGCCCAAGATGTTTTTCCTGCTGTTGCCTTGCTTGTGTCTTTAGAAAGGTGTTTAGCTCCTGGGTATTGCCTCATTTAGGAATCTTACCCAACAATGGTTGTCACCAGATTCATTTCTGAAGTGCCATAAATTGAAATGGGAGTCACTTTTAATGGATTATCTGCAATTGATTCATTTTTTGTACGCGCAAAAATACGTTCTAATTTCCAAGTTTTTAATCGCCTATGAAGTGTCCTTTTATTTCTCAAAGTAAATTGACCTGGATACTTTTCTTCAAGTTTTTGAAGAATTTCTTTTGCAGTTTGATCTGAGTTTTCCTCTAGCCAACTCACAATGGTGGACCATACGAACTGAAATGGATCCTTTCGGCTTTTCCACCAACATGGCTGACTATTTTTCTTATAGGGTCGCT
>CAIYTD010000101.1 GCA_903928955.1 Oligoflexia bacterium
CCAATCAGAAGAAACTACCATCCAAAATTTAGAAGAAAAACAGCCCCTCTTGCCCGGTTATTGGATGTCTTTAATTTTACTCGCTGGCCCTGAGTTTCGACTCATTATTCAATATTTTTATAATTCTTCTGATATCTTAGAAATGGCTGAAACTATCCTGCAAAAAGACCCATTTAAAAATAATGCAAATACTTTTATGAAAATTTACAGTAACCAGGTTGTAAACCTACTCGCCGCGTGCATCCAGCGCACTGAGATTCCAATCAATCATGCCATTCCAATCCTAGTAAAAGGATTTGACAAAATATTCTTACCTAAAGATAAATATCCATTACTTTTTGAAAAGAACTGGAAACTAGCACATAGAGAAAAATCCATTTACTGTTCAGTAAAACTTGAAATGATTCAATCTACTCTTCTTAAACAACTCAGACAAATTGACAGAAATATTGCCCTATTCTCAAAAGTAGTAGATTCAGTCACAAAAGATTCTTCTTAATCAGAATGAGTTAAAACAAGTTCAACAAAAAATTCTCCAAAATTTCCGGAGCATTTTACCAAGTCTGATGGATGAGTAGCTCTACTGGAATACATCACCTCTAAATCTTTACCCAAAAGAACAGTTGGAATTCCAGCACTAAAAATAAATCCATCACTTCTCAGATCAGATTTTACTTTACCTAAAATGGAATTCACTAACTCAGCTGCCCAATCCGAAATAATAGGCTCAATTTGAGTAAACTGTGCCTTCATAATAGAAGAAACGATCTTTAAATAGCTGTCTTTTGTAAAGGAAAGAATGAGATTTCCCCTACGATGATTACAAAAAAAACCTCCCACACCCGCTATATCAGCGGGTGGCCGATTCTCTTGGGAACAAGAAAATTTCTCCCCAAAAGTGACTGATTTTTTTGCATAGATTTTCAAATTATCTCGAATAGCTGGCAAGGTGACCTTAAAAAAAATATTAGAATCTATTTCACTTTTCGCTATAGAATCCTCACTAGCACCTGAAATAGGAACTACACCTACATAACAAGGAAGCACCTCACTATACCCTTGTTCGTGAATTATTTTATTAAGGGATTCACTCACAGTAACCATTAGACGACAAGATTTGTCCGCTATGGCAGTACCTATTTCAACCAAAATCTTTAAAGCGCTGTTTGACACCATTTGAATTCCTGAAAGGTCTAGCATAATCAGGGAATAGGACTTTTTATGTTTTAAAATTTCAAATTTACAAGCCTCTGCATCTACATCTGCTAATACTTGAGTCGAATTAACTTGAACAATAAAGGACTTATTTGAAGTAATTAATCGCAATGCCATATCGAATTAGGCCTTTTGATGAGCTCTTTTCCAAATTGCTGTCATCTTCTCAGATAAAGTATTTTCATCAAATGGCTTCACAATAAAATCTGAAACGCCAAGAACGATTGCTTTAATTACTTTTTCAGTTTCACTTTCAGAAGTAATCATTAAAAATGGAATATTTTTATATTTCTCATTATTCTTCAAACTGAGTAAAAGATCAATACCGTTCATTTCCGGCATATTCCAATCAACGATTAATAAGTGAATCGAAATACCTATCTTAGAAAGACTATCGAGTTTCTCTAAGCCTGCTTTCCCATTTTCAGCTTCAAGAACATTTTTGAACCCCATCCCTAACAACTGCTGTTTAACTAGAGACCGAACCGCATCGGAATCGTCTACTACTAAAAAATGTGAGTCTAGTTCAAACATATTTTTACGAAAGTAGTTTCCTACTTAAGCTCCAGTGAATCACCCGTATCTAATTTAATTAAAACAGATTAATTTTAACCAGTCAAACACTAGCAGAAAATATCTCAGATAATTTTCTCTTATTAAAAAAAACATATAAATCTAATCCACCTTCAGGTACTATTTGTACACGCGCATCGCCTCCTAATAACCGAGCTTCTGCACGAACTACATTCAACCCAATTCCACGCCCAGAATATTCTGTAATATTTTCTGCTGTTGAAAAATCTTCTTCGAATATCAAGTCAGATACGTCATCCTGATTAGGAAGTGGAATCCTTTTTTTTTCAGC
>CAIYTD010000102.1 GCA_903928955.1 Oligoflexia bacterium
AAGGGATCTTATAGCGCGCTACTCAACGAAAAAGGATTAAGCTTAGCCCACCCACCCGTTTCGGCAAAAGACCTTGCCCATTTACTTGATCATCTAGCCGATAAAACCATTAACACCCAACTGTCCAAAGTTATTTTTGCTCAACTGGCCTCAGGCAGTCAGTCCATTGAGGCGCTGATTAGTCATTCTATCTCAACGCTTCAAAACGATGACCATGTCCTTGAAGACCTTATTTGTAAAATACTGGAACAGCACCCACAACAAGTCGAGGATTATCGTGCCGGAAAAGAAAAATTACTGGCTTTTTTTGTGGGGCAGGTCATGAAACAAACAAAAGGACAGCTAGATGCTTCAAAAATAAACGCTATGATTTATGCGTATCTTGAACAAACAAAGTAACTTAGCCAGAACGATGGTTAGAAAAGTTAGTATCTTTCTGCTCATCAGAAGCTTCTTTGTCAGACTTCATACCCTGATTTTGAATAAATGAATGTATACTTTCAAACATGATCTTAGAAATATTCTCATTATAAAATGACACTGAGCGCGTTGAATCTATTTTTATTAAACTATGCATCAATGGCTCACACGGATCCAACTCTCCTTTAATAAGCCGTTGCAAGGTACAATAAATGGCTTTTATTTGATAATTTAGGCTCTTGGAATACTTTTTTTCTAACTCCAACTTAAAATCCTGAACAGTGCTCTCTTTTGCACGCATAATGAATTGATTAACAACCAATAAAGACTCAACGCTAAACAAACGGCTTAGATTGGCCTCGACATATATTGAGTAATAATCACAGATGGTATCAGTGATGATGTCATTTGCTGACCTTTTCGAAAGCAACGGAAAATCGGCTCGCTCTAAAGGCGATGACAAAAACAGTAAGGATTTCTTAAACATAGGTTCCCAATTTATAATACCTTTTAACTCAATTAAAAAAACAAAAATTAAACGCAATCATTATACTCTGTTCAATAATCAACTTCCATCTTTAGATTTAACACTCAGCAATGATGAGTGAAAAATGCACAATCGCCTACGTAACGGTTCCTGACATGAATGTGCTTGCGATACTCATTGCCTGGCTGAGCTGTGTTTCATTTTTTCTCTGGTGAGTTTGGCCTGATTGGGTTCGTCAACGTCTCATCCGTTTTGTTATCTCCCCGCTCTCTAAAAAAAGAGTCAACACTTAAGGCCCTGCGCCCCGATCTTATTGATGAACCCTTTTCTTCTTTAACGGTTGGCTCCGAGTTAGCGGTTGGCACCGTTGGCTGAACTGTTAACGGAGCATTACGACTCAATTGAAAAACATCCGTTTCCTTCTCAATATCAGTCTGCAAATGAACCTTGATGCTATATTTTTGCCTTATTTCTTCAGTTGGAGAGAGGTTATAACCTAGGTACAAATGAGTTACATGGTTTGGCAGTTCACCCATAATCCGTTTTTTACCATTACTACACTGATCTCCATGTTTATCCTCGTAACCTTGTGAGGGATTTACTATGTCAACCTCATGAGCAAATGGAGCCGTCAATGCCATTTGATTCTGTTCATCCTGTGGAAATAGCCTGGTTTGATACCATAGAGCAATTTTTTCCATATCCAATGGATTAAGTTCCATGCGCTCCAGACCAAAATTCAAAATAATAATGTCTGTGGTCGTAGCCGAAT
>CAIYTD010000103.1 GCA_903928955.1 Oligoflexia bacterium
ACTCAAAGACAAGCACCAGCTCTATTTATTAAGAAAAATCACTGTTCCCTATCAAAATGATATTAAAAATTTACTCGCTCTTATCCATAAAAAATACCGGGATACGAATGAAGAACTCTATGAGTTAAATCAGCTAGCGCAGAAAAGTTAAACCCTACATTTATTGTCTAAATGAACTCTCCACACACGAAGTGGCACATGCTATGATCCCGTCCATCGTGATAAAAAGGCAGATCTACTTGTTTATTAATAGAAGGGAAAAGAGATGTTTATTTTTGGCCACCTAGGAATTGGCAGCAAATTAGTTCACCCCTTTAGTCGTGGCCTCTCAGATAAGGCAGTCTTGCTAGGAACTATTTTACCTGATCTCATCGACAAACCCCTCTACTATGGTTTTTCCTTTTTTACTAGAAAACAAGGTGCCGAGCTCGGCATGATTTCTGGAACACGGACCTTAGGTCACACAGCATTATTTTTAGTTTTACTGACATCTAGTGCTTATATTAAAAAATCCAGATTTTTAGCCGCACTTTCATTAGGCGTAGCAAGCCATCTTCTTCTGGATAGCAGTGCAGATTATTTTTTAAATAAATTTTATAACTATCCGATTCAATCCGGTCTCTTTTGGCCCCTCAATCATGCAAAATTTCCGATTATTCACTACAACGGAATCCAAGAACATCTCTCTACCTGGCTGAATCCTGTTATTTTAATCGGAGAAATCATGGGATTAGGATTTCTATTAACTTCGTTTTCTACTTGGAATGACTTCGCTGATCAAACCAAACAGCTAAAATAATAATCATTCCTTTAATTACTTTTTGATAGAATTCATTTACGTCTAAAAGGCTCATTCCATTATTTAATGCACCCATGAAAAAGGCACCCAAAATCGAGCCTTTCACTGTTCCAATACCACCCTTTAAACTGGTTCCACCAATCACAACGGCTGCAACAGCATCCAATTCAAAAAGCTCTCCCGCTGTCGGAAGGGCACCGTTTAACCTTGCAGATAAAATAGCTCCACAGAGCCCTGCAAAAGCTCCTAGTAAAACGTAAATCTCGAAACTAATCCTTTTCAAAGGCACACCAGCCAACCAGGCCGCTTCAGGATTTCCTCCGATTGCTAAAATAAATCGCCCCAAACAAGTCTTTTGTAATAAAAGAACGCCACATATTCCCAAGATACCGAAAATAACTACAGGAACTGGCAAGCCCCGATAGCTATAAAAAATCCAAATAGCCAAAGAAGTCAGCACTGCTGAAGTAGCAGCAGTCAAATAGTGAGAAAGGCCGCGATCTTTCTGAGCAAGGGAAAAAAACATGATCCCTAAACCAGCAAAACCGATTAAGAAGACGGACAAAGCAGTAGAAAGATAACCTTGACCTATAAAATTAAACTGATCACTCAAGGGGGCTATTGCAGCCCCCTTTGCCAAAATAAGTGCAAGCCCTCTAGCTATAACCATCATTCCTAAAGTAATAATAAATGGAGCAATTTTATGCCGAACAATAAACCATCCGTTAAACATTCCACAGATTATTCCAACTCCAACAGCCACAAAAACGCTTGCAGTAGTGGCTATCCATCCCTGTCCCCCACTCCATTGAGATAACCCAAGATTGACTTGAAGTAGTCCTGCAACTACACCTGAAAGCGCCACTACAGAACCTACAGATAAATCTATCCCTCCAATCAAAATAACGAAAGTCATACCGATTGCAAGAATCCCATTGATAGAAACTTGCCGAGTTAAATTTGTTAAATTTCTTGGTGTAAAAAAAGTCCCTTCAGTTAAAAATGATAACAAAAATAAAATAGCCATCAACGCTAAAACACTACGGTAGCTCTGCCAAGGTACAGATATTCGAGACGAAGTCACTGCTGGTTTATCTAAAGTAATTGAACTCATAATGATGCAGCCCTCATAATATCTTCTTGAGATACAGTTTTAGCGGTAAATTCTGCTGATACGTGACCATTTCTTAATACAAGAATACGGTGACAAATACCTAATAATTCTGGCATCTCTGAAGAAGCAACAACCATTCCCATCCCGTTTGAAGCTAGATTTTGAATCCAGTTATAGATTTCTACTTTAGCACCTACGTCAACTCCTCGCGTAGGTTCATCTAAAAAAAGGAGCTCTGGTGAAGTCATTAACCACTTAGCTAAAATAACTTTTTGCTGATTGCCTCCACTTAATTCACCTACTGCCTGACTGAGGTGAGTGGACTTAATCCGCAGTTCCTTTACCCACTTCTGGGTACTCGATTGCTCTTGATTCGTGTAAACAAATGAAAAATAATTTTTTCTCTTGGAAAGATGATTTTCTCCTGCAGCTAATGCAGCAAGGATCATGTTTGAGCAAATCGATTGATTAAGTACTAAACCTGAACCTTTTCGATCCTCTGAGACATATGCCATCTTTTCTAGAATAGCATCCCGAGGAGTTTTTACTTTTAAATGCCGTCCATTCATCCAAATTTCACCCGAAATTTTAAACTCCACTCCTTTTGGACTTTCACCATTCAAAAAGCCAAACAATGCCCCTAAAATCTCAGATCTTCCTGCACCTAACAAACCAGCAAGGCCCAAAATTTCGCCTTTTCTTAATGTAAAACTAATATTATCCACCCAAATCTTGCCACAGGGAGAAACTAAAGAAAGATTTTGGACACGAAGAAATTCAGATCCAAAGATTTGATTAAGAGGCGGATAAATATCCTCAATAGGCCGTCCCACCATCCAGGTGATCAATTGAGGTTGAAGTTTCAATCTTGAAACTCTTAATCCTTCAGAATAAGCTGCTAACTCTCCAACATTCTGTCCATCTCTTAATACGACCATTCGATCCGCTAGTTGAAAAACCTCATCTAAGCGATGAGTAATATAAATAATTGCTTTTCCAGCAGCTCGAAGTTGATCCACAACCCGATAAAGTTGGAGCACTTCATGCTCAGATAGAGCCGAAGTAGGTTCATCAAAAATAATAATTTTAGCATTTTTATACAGAGCTCTAGCTATTTCAACTAATTGGCGATTTCCTACTGATAGATTTCCAACTTTCCATTGAGCATGTAGACCAAAACCTAGGGTGTCTAGAAATTTTTGAACCCTCTCAAATAATAAATCCCAATGAATCCACATGGGGAGTTCATCTAACTCTAGGTGCTCCGCAACTGTTAGCTCTGTGAAAACGGAAAGCTCCTGATGTATCATTACAATACCAGCATGATGCGCATCACGAGTATTTTTAAATTGAGCTAATTCTAATTTCGCCTGATCAAGAGATTCAACCCAAACCTCTCCCTCATAGGTCCCCAGTGGCCAGGCTCCACAAATAATTTTCATCAAAGTAGACTTCCCAGCCCCATTTTCGCCTAAAAGGGCGACAACTTCTCCCGACGAAATACTTAATTGAACATTCTGAAGAGCGTTAATTCCGCTAAAGGACTTATTGACCGATCGGACATCCAATATGACCCGATTTAAAATCTTAGCAGTCATTCACTATTCTTTCCATAAACAGCATCATGAGTATGAAATCCTGTGCGTATAATTCTTTCTTCAATCTTTGTCTTATCCACTGGAAATACTGGGGCATTCACTGTCTTAATTTTTCCAAATCCATTATTTACAAGCGAATCATATTTAAAAGTTTGATTTTTAGCCAATGCGATAGCAACTTCTGCAGCCCTTTGAGCCATATCATTAATCGATATTAGTACTTCAAACTGTTGCTTCCCTGCTGCAATATCCTTAATTGCTGCAAGGTCCGAATCTGCTCCCGCTACAAAAACTTTACCAAGGAGCTTTTGCTCTTGTAAAGCCTGGATTGCCCCATGAGCCATTCCTGAATTATTAGCAATAACTGCTTGAATATTATTTTTATTCTGAGTAAGAGCATTTTCTGTGGTTTGCATGGCAAGATTAGGAGACCAACCTGAGTGATATTGTTTAACTACAAGATGAATCAAAGGATATTTCCTCAATACACTCATTACTCCAGCAGTTCTAGCCTCAGCTACTGAATGGCCCGCTTGTCCCATAAGTAGAACATAGTTTCCCTTTGAATGAGTAAATTTCACTGCTTCATCGGCCTGCAATTGGCCAACTTTAAAACTATCTTCAGTAATATAAGCGTCAATGGGCGCATTCTTAATAAGTCGATCATAATCAATAATAGCCACTCCATCTTGCTTTGCTTGCTTAACAAATGAGCTAGCTGTATCTCCATTTACAGGTTGAATCACAATCGCTTTCACGCCTTGTGCCAACAAATTATCTACTTCTGAAGCTTGAGTTTGCTCACTATTATTACAGGAGGCAAATATAACCCTTCCCCCTAGCTTCTCAACTGTTTCAATAAATATTCGCTTATCTCTTTGATATCTTTCTTCCTGCATAGTACTCAGGATAAAGCCCACTAAAGGCTTATTCGTATCCGCTGCTAAAGAACAAGTTAATGGAACTGTGCCTCCATTGACAACGCCTAGTATAGAAATTAAATAAACGATAAATGAATTTTTTAACTTTTCTATCATTTTCAGATCCCTCCAGTAGACTCAACTGAACATTTGTATTAGTCCGCTGAATTCCTGTCAATTGGCAAGTTCTGCTAACGATATCTAATTACTCGCGCAAAAATCCATAAAGGACCAATGAATAGATGAGTCAAATTATTAAAAAATGCAGGTAGATTTTGCTCATATACCGAATGACCAATGCCCTGCAATATCCATCCAGTACAAAAAAGTACCCAATCAAAATAAATCGGTAATGCCCGTCCAAAAAAATAAAATCCTAATAAAATAAATATAAATGGAATTGCAATTTTCCAATCTAGAATAGAATAACAAATAAACAGGCACCCGATTAAGAACGTTCCGCCATCTAATCGAAAATAAGTTAATCCAAAAATACCCTCAAACCCTATAGGCAAGCGTCCTAAGAGACCTAATAAACTGGTTAAAATAAATGTAATCCCAAAGTAATGGGTCCATTTATTACCTGGAGTTCTATGATAGGAAGCATACTCACTGAAGTATCGAGCCAAACGCGGAGAAGCTAATAAAAAAAAACCTTCTTCTTTAGACATAATCAGCCACCTTTTGGCATGCCAAGCTGTCGTATTGCCTCATAAACAGCTATACTTACAGTATTTGCTAGATTGAGAGATCTCACCCGAGCATCATACATAGGAACGCGCACAGTATTCATTGAAAAAGAATTAATTACCCAATCAGGAAGGCCAGCGGTCTCTTTTCCAAATATCAAGTAAGTCCCAGACTTAAAAGGATACTCAAAAACGGTATTTCCCGCTTTCTTCGAAAAAAAAACCTTTGGCGCATCCACCGGCAAAGAATTAATAAAAACTTCTAAACTGGAATGCCTATACACCTTTAAATGCTCCCAATAATCTAAACCTGCGCGTTTTAACTTAGAATGCGTAATTTCAAATCCTAATGGCTCCACAAGATGAAGCGTAGATTGAGTCGCAAGACAAAGCCTACCAATCGAACCTGTATTTTGAGGAATCTCAGGCTCAACTAAAACTACATTTAATCCATAAGGCATTTCTAGAACCTACGGACGTAAAGTATTCAACATTCGTGGAAAGGGAATAGTCTCTCTCACGTGTTCAACACCCGTCATCCATGCAACAGTCCGCTCTACCCCCAAACCAAATCCTGAGTGAGGTACAGAACCAAATTTTCGTAAATCAGTGTACCAAGAATAATCTTGAATATTTAAAGAATGCTCGGAAATTCGATGCATCAAAACATCCAAATTATCCTCACGTTGTCCTCCACCTATAATCTCTCCATACCCATCTGGTGCAATCAAATCACAACCTAAAGCATACCGACCTGTGCCCGATACACCAGAACCACCCACTGTATCTGATTGTTTAAAATAAAATGCCTTAATTTGAGAAGGCATATGGTGAATAAATACAGGTTTCTCAAACTCTTCACCTAACGCCGTTTCATGCGGAGCTCCAAAATCCTCTCCCCAAGAAACTCCTATACCTTTTTTATCTAAAATTTTAATCGCATCATCATAGGAAATACGAGGAAAAGGAGCCCGAATGGATTCTAATTTAGAACGGTCTCTTTCTAAAATTTTTAATTCCTCTGCTTTTTTAGAAAGAACAGTCTGAACAATATGCTCAATTAAGCTCTCCCCTAACTTCATATTGTCTTCAAGATCTGCAAAAGCAACTTCTGGCTCCACCATCCAAAATTCAGTTAAATGTTTTCGAGTTTTTGATTTCTCCGCTCGAAAAGTAGGGCCAAAAACATAAACTTTACCAAATGCCATAGCCCCTACTTCACTGTAAAGTTGTCCAGATTGAGTTAAGTAGGCTGTTTGATCAAAATAAGCAGTTGAAAAAAGTGTTGACGTACCTTCACACGGGCTCGGCGTCAAAATCGGCGCATCAAAACGAATAAAACCTTGAGAATCAAAAAACTCATTAATAGATCTGATAATTTCAGAACGCACTCGAAGTGCTGCCCATTGACGAGCACTTCTTACCCAAAGGTGACGCTTTTCCATCAAGAATTCAATCCCATGTTCCTTTGGAGAAATAGGATAAGGCTCAGCAATCTGAACAACTCGAAGAGATTGAACTCCCATCTCATAACCTCCAGGCGAGCGAGGCTCTTTGCGAAGCTTTCCCGTAATCTCGACGGAGGACTCCTGAGTTAACTTTTCAAACTGAGCAAAAGAGTCCTCACTACATTCTCCCTTAAATAAAATGGACTGCATCAGTCCTGTCCCATCGCGAACTACCAAAAATTTAATCTTTCCGGAACTTCGCTTATGATAGACCCAACCCTTTACTGTGACTACTTGCCCATCAAATTGGGACGAATTTTCAATATAAAAACGATCAGAAGTCATGCGCGGCTCCCTGAAATTTGGTTGAGTTTTATTCGAAATCAGAAATAAATTGCGCAAGTGTGCGGACATAAGCACCACTCGCACCCTTTTTAGGATAATAGGATAAGTGAGTTAAATTATAAGCAGTTGATGCAATATCTAGATGTGCCCAACGAATTCCCTTCCGAATAAATTGCTTTAGAAAAATAGCCGCGCGAACTGTTCCACCATAAGAGTCATTTGCAGAATTTTTCATATCAGCGCAATCCGATTTTAAATCATCAAAATATTCATCAAATAAAGGAAGCTGCCAAATCCGCTCGCCCGATCGCTCACTCGCTTTTAGGATAGATTGGATCAAACGGTCATCATTTCCTAATAAACCACAGCAAAGCTTACCCAAAGCAACAGAGACCGCTCCTGTGAGCGTAGCAACATCTATGACTGCATCGGGCTTATAATCTTGAACAAAATCTAAGGCATCTGCTAAAATGAGCCTGCCTTCTGCATCGGTATTAATCACTTCGACTGTTTTTCCATTTCGAGCTGTCAAGACGTTACCAGGCTGAATGGCATTACCGCTGGGCATATTTTCAGTAAATGCCATAATAGAAATAATTCGATGACGTACTTTCCATTTTGCCGCAAGAAGAGTTGCTCCCATGACTGTAGCTGCACCAGTCATATCGTGTTTCATATCTTCCATCCGTGCAGAAGGCTTGATTGAAATTCCACCGCTATCAAAAGTGACGCCCTTACCTACAAGTGCTATTGTTTGAGTTTTTTTCTGACTTTTAGGGGAATACTCCACTACCAATATTCTTCCTTCCCGCTCAGCACCTTGTCCTACCCCCAAAAAAAGTCCCATTTTTTCGCGTTCTGCATCTTTTTCAGTTAAAATACGGCACTTCAATCCATTTTGCTCGGCTAATTTTTTAGCCTGCTCAGCATAGTAAATGGGGGTCCCAAAATTGGATGGCTCATTCGACCAATCTCGTGTCACTCGAACAGACTCACCAATAGCAGCCACTTGGCGAAGTTCGAAATCCAGTTCAGCTTTCAATTTTTTGTTTTGAGTAAAGAAAACGAAACGAGACGGACCAAAATAACTGGAATTTACCGGCTCCTTCGATTTGTACTTCTTAAACTGGTAAGCTCCTAAAATGATTCCTTCTGCAAATGCCCGTATAGAACGAGAGTTTTTCAAACCGAATTCTGCGCCTTTCACTTGAAATAGATTATCTACATAGACTACTCCAGTATTGGCTTTCTCACTCACAAGCCGAGTCCAAACATTACCGCCTACCCCTCTAAGCTTTTCCTCAGAAAGCAATGATCCAGTCCCCAATCCAATGACTAAAGCGCTCTGATCGGAATTCTTGACTGCAAATCGAATAAACTGAAGCGAACCCAATTTACCCTCAAATACTCCTGATTTTTGTAATCTCTTAACCCAATTCCCCTGATCACCTCGTGGTAGAATTGCTTTTTTCCCTGAATCTTGAAATACCATGACAAGATGAGAATCAACACTTCCGATAATGGATGTACAAGCTTCAAATAAAGGTAATTTCCACATGTTAGCTCTTTGCCCTTTCAAAAGATTTCATTAACATAGAGCCAAAATATGTTGAAGAGGTATCACAATATTGTAGGTGGCATTTTTAGACTGACGGATGCTCTGGTCATTGGTTTGGTCTGGATTGGGTCTTATTGGGTCCGATTTTATATTCCTTTAATCCAAGTCACGCGAGGTTTTCCAGCATTTAAAAAATATGCAGCGCTTGCGCCGTTAATTATAGCCCTTTGGATGACTGTTTTTGAGTCGATGAGAGTTTACCAATCACGCAGAATTCTTCGAAGAACTCATGAGGTTTACCTCATACTCAAAGCGCACGGGGCGGCTATGCTTTTCTTCATCGCTCTCACTTATCTCTTTAGTGAATACAAATACTCGCGTGCTGTGATGCTTTACTTCGGAGTTGCCGGAGGGATTTGCCTGGTCGCTTTAAGACTAGCGCTCAGAAATAGCCTCAGAGCACTTCGAAAAAACGGCTTCAATCTGAGGCATATTATTGGGATTGGTGAAGGAAACGCTATTGAAACACTCATTTTACGCACGGACAAATTCCCTGAATTGGGCCTGCGCATCATCGGATTAATCACGCATGAAACTTCATCTTGTCAAATGATTCAAAAAAAACCTGTTCTTGGTCACTTTCATCAGCTAAAAGAAATGATTCAAAAACATCATCCTGATCAACTGCTGATCGCTCTTCCTCGACATCAATATATAGATTTAGATAGAATTCTCGCTCTTCTCAAAGATGAAACCATTGATATTCAACTGGTCCCTGATATCCATGAATATGTGACTTTAGGTTGCGAGGTAGAAGACTTTGATGGACTGCCTCTAGTCAATATTAACGATTCCCCTCTCAGCGGATGGGGAGCCCTTGCCAAGAGATCCACTGACATCCTCATTTCAGGAATTGCCCTCGTCCTTTTATCCCCTCTCTTAGGTTTCATAGCGTTCGCTATTCGATTGTCATCCCGAGGCCCGATCCTCTACCCGCAAGAAAGAATGGGTCTTGATGGGAAAACTTTCAAAATGCTGAAATTTCGATCAATGAAATGGAATGCAGAATCTGATACGGGCGCCGTTTGGGCAGAACCCAATGATCTTCGGAGAACCCAGCTAGGCAGTTTCCTCAGGAGTACGAGTTTAGATGAACTTCCCCAGCTCTGGAATGTATTTAAGGGCGATATGTCGCTGGTGGGCCCTCGCCCAGAAAGGCCTATTTTCGTTCAAAAATTTAGAAATGAAATTCCCCACTATATGTTGCGACACAAAGTGAAAGCTGGCATGACCGGTTGGGCTCAAATCAATGGTTGGCGCGGCAATACCTCTTTAGATCGTAGAATTGAATGCGACCTCTTCTATATCCGAAATTGGTCCTATTTCTTAGATTTAAAAATTATTACGCTCACCCTTTGGAAGGGATTCATCAACAAAAATGCCTACTAGAAAATGGAACTTCTGGCGCCCTAATAAACTAGACAAATATGTTTTCGAAGAAATTGCAGGAATTTTCTTAGGCGCTTGTACTTTTGTTATTTTTATTCTGCTGATGTTTCAAGGACTCAGACTCGCCGAATTTTTTATTATTCACAATGCTTCAGGCGTTCTTTTAAGCCAAATGGCTTTTTTTATGTCCGTTTCTTTTCTTCCTGTAGCTTTGCCGTTGGCATTCTTAATGGCAGTCCTCATTGGCTTTGGCAGACTCTCTGCAGACAGTGAACTCATTGCAATGAAAGCAAGCGGAATCAGCACACTACGCTTATCAGTCCCAGTTTGGTTCTTAGCTACTCTTATAGTAGGTATTTCAATGAGTCTTAATTTACAGTGGGTGCCATGGGCTGAAGTCAACTGTAAAAACATAGAACTTAAAATTGGAAACACACGTGCCGTTACTGCGATTCGAGAAGGAACATTTACCTCGGGATTTTTTAATCTCCTTATTTTTTCTGACCGAGTAGATATTCAGACCAACCGACTCCATCATGTCTTTATTTTCGATCAAAGAGAAGTAAAAAACCCAATGACCTATGTTGCCGAGGAAGCTGAAATTATACCAGTTAAACCACGTGATTTAGGCGCAGCAATTATGCTCCGACTTTATGACGGCAGTATGCATCATAGTGACCTAGAAACTCATACCTATGAGAGAATGGATTTTAAAACTTACCATCTCTACCTTCAAATTGAAGGAGGAAAAGACGGTCCAGTGCGGAAGCTTCAAATGCTCACCTATCCAGATCTACTAAAAGAAATTGAACAGAGTTCAGTAGAGGAATTTTTTGGAAAAGAATTTAGGGGCGAGTATTGGCGAAGATTTTCGACAGCAATTAGTCCCTGGGTTTTTGTTCTTTTAGGAATTGGACTCGGAACGTTTCGCTATCGAACAGCAAAAGCGGGTGCAATTCTTACAGGGGTCATTATATTAATCTGTTATTGGATGATTCAAACCTATGGTGTCACAGCACTCCAGCGAGGAACTCTTTCTCCGTTTCTAGGAATGCAGCTCGCTAATCTGGTTATGCTGATTGCAGGACTTTTTTCATTCCGCCGTGCAATCTGGTAACTCTTGCGCTGCAGAGCAGAATTCTATTAAATAAAATTTATACAATTTCGCAACTTTTCCAATCCATTCCCTAGAGAATGCCGCTGCATCTGCTTTTGTGGATAACTTTTTATATTATTGTTAAAAAAGCAAGAAATAGATAAAATTATTCAACAAATTCAAATAGTTATCTCAAGTGGATAAGTAGGCCCCTCCCTGTGGATAACTTACTGACTAGGACTAGGACTAGGTGATAATTCTTCGCTTAAAGTTTCAATCTCTGGATCAGCGGTTGCTTGAAGGGGTGGCGCATCACCAAAGGGTTTTTGAACGCCTTGTGCAATTTCAAATGGAAAAAATAACGTGCTGTTTCCTTTAATTGATACTATTTCCTTTATATGAGTGCGCTTATCATAATTTTTACCATTATAAATTATTTTAGATGAATTAATATTGGACACCTGAAGTCGGACTCCATTTTGAGCTCTTAAAACAAGAAGTTTATCTTTACGCATAATAAATTTTCTCACAGGGCGGTCATCTACTTGGTATCGAACCCATATATCAGCCAATACTTTCAATGTAACCTTATGCCTAATTTGGTTGGCCTTCAAATCTAACCCAGAATCGAGTGGATCGTTCTGATTCATACCCTCTGTCAAAACCTTATTCTCTATAAGAAAAACAGGCGATGGAGCGGTTAAGGAAGGTAAAGGTAAAGGTAAAGAATTGACTAAAGAAACGACAGTTAATGGAACAGAACTCAAAGTTACAGTAGTTCCATCTTTTGTAGGGTCACCATGAGCAGCCCTTAATTTTTCAATATGGGAACTATGGTGATGACGCAAGGAAGGCTTCAAGAAAATCATAGCGAGCCCCCCAAATAGAATGAAACCGGCTACTGCCATCATTAAAATGGTCCGACTTTGTTGTTCTCCATCTTTTTTTTCAAAGGCATAACCGCTATGGCCAGAATCACGACTCGGGCGCTCAATAGATTTCGCGCTCATATAATCGTCAAATCTAGCCAAAACCTCTTTAACATCTAACCCAATAAACCGAGAATAAGCGGTAACAAATCCACGAATAAACGGCTTAGCAGGAAGCTCATTATAATGATCGGCCTCCAATGAATGAAGTGTTCGAACACCCACCTTAGTGGCCGAAGCTACTTGCTCAATCGTTATTCCACGACGTTCCCGCTCATGCCGTAGAAATTCTCCCAAAGTCATATCTTTTTCTGACACTATGGTATCCTTTTAAGCCATCTAGACCTTCCGTTAAGGAAGATATTTAATCTGAGATAATGCCATTTCTGAATATTTAGTATTAGGGTATAATTTCTGAATCTCAAGAAATGTTTTTCGGGCATCCTCATATTGTTTATTTTTTTGATACGCCATTCCTAAAGCCATATGTGCTTCAGAAAAATGAGCACACATTCTCTTCATAGCTTCTCGAAAATCTTCAATAGCGACTTTCATCCTTGAACTCTGGGATTCAATTTGTCCCCTAAAGTAGTGAGCAACACAAGCAGATCTTGGAGATTCAATGATAGCTCGGCTTAAAAATGATTCTGCTTGAGCGAATTCACGCAATTTAAATTTAAGAATTCCAAGATTAGTCCAAGCTTTATAGGCGTCCCGATAAAGAGAATCATTCGCAGCTAACTCAAGCGGCTTAATCGCTTCATCATATCGACCTAAATCCATCAACAATCTACCCAAAGTATTATTTGCATCTGAAAAATGAGGAGCGATTTCAACAGCTCTACGCGCTGCCTGAAGTGCAGACGCTAGATCTTTTTTCATGAAAAACGCTATTGCTTTGGTATGATAGATTTCAGGCAAATTTGGATCAATGCGTTCAGCTTGAGCTAAATTTTGTAAAGCACCAACAGAATCTCCCTCTAACAATGCTCCATTTGCTATATCCACGACCAACAAAGCTCGTTCTGTACGTGTATATTCTTTAGCTGTAATCTTTGAGCTCGAACAGCCTAAAACACTATTCATTAAAATAAGAATATAAACCGAACTCAAATTCCTCAACATTCTCTTTCCTTTAATCAATGAATAAGCACCCCAACAAGCTCAATATGATGAGTCTGAGGGAAAAGATCAATTGCCATTATTCGACGTAAAGCCCAGCCCCGTTTTTTCCATTGAGATAAATCACGAACCCATGAATCACTATCACAACCCACTACAACTAATTCTCTCACATAGAGAGCCTCTAAAGCACTCGCAATTTCAAAAAAATCTTTATTTAAGCCTTTTCGCGGTGGGTCAATAATTGCTGTTCCCTGATTATACTGGTCCTTCATTGAGCTGTATTTTCGATTGAGAGTGATTCTCTCCTTTAACCAAGGAAGGATCCCGGACTGATGGAAATAATAATGCGGAGTAAGCTGAGATTTCAATTGAGGGACAGACAAATCCACACAATGAATTTCCTTCATTTTTTTTATCAATTGCACAGAAAGATTCCCAAAACCCCCAAAGAGATCAAAAAGAATTTCACTTCCTTCAACTTGCGAGGCAATCCAATTCTTCAGTTTCTCATTTTGCTCGTCATTTACTTGACGAAAGCCTCTCGCTGCGTGTGGAGAATTCCATGTTTTTTTTACTTCTCCCTCAGGCAAGATCTCTACTTCTACTTTATAAGGCTTTTCACCTCTATTTCCTTCCGTCCGAATTTCTTCCCATTTTTGATTAATTTCAGATCGAGCGATGTCACATCGATCTGCAGAAATAAATTCTCTCGTCCCAGATCTAAAAAAACCTAGTTGATTTCCCTGCCCTCGCAGTTGGACACGATTACGATATTCCCAAGGCTTTTCAGCAGGAATAAGAAAAATATCTTCTAATAAAGTAAGTCCTGCTCTAGCCAAGACATGAAGTATTCCTTTCACCTTAGTTTCCCATTGAAGCTGATAGGGCAAGTGCTGCCAATCACACCCTCCGCAACGACCAAATACAGGACAGCGAGGCGATTGGCGATGAGGAGAAGGCTCTAAAATTTCAATGAGCTCTGCGTGAGCATAGTTCCGACTGGAATCTTGGATCCGTACTCGAACTAAATCGCCTGGAGCTGTATAGGGAACAAAAATAACTCTCCCATCTGATTCGCGGCACACTCCTGCACCCCCGCGAGACAAATCGAGTACACGTAATATCATTTTGTCACTCATATCAATACAGTACTTTTATTCTCAGGATATAAAAGCGTCAACGGCAAATCAATCTCAGAGACGTTTAAACCACAGCTCAAATAAAACAAACGGCTTTGCTGAAGGAAATTCTCCCATTTTCTTACCCATCTTGACCTGTCTCTGCTAACTTGCGAGCATTCTATGTCAAAGAATATTCGTAACTTTTGTATTATCGCTCATATTGATCATGGTAAATCGACTTTAGCAGACCGACTCCTCGAAAGAACAGGCACTGTGACAGCTCGAGAGATGGAGGCTCAATTTCTCGATAACATGGACATTGAAAGAGAAAGAGGCATTACCATAAAAGCCCAGAGTGTGCGACTCAACTATAAAGCTCAAGATGGACAAACTTATATTCTCAATCTGATCGATACTCCTGGACATGTTGATTTTACATACGAGGTTTCCCGATCTCTTGCTGCATGCGAAGGTGCTATTTTAGTGGTAGATGCGTCGCAAGGAGTTGAAGCCCAGACTCTGGCTAACGTCTTTATGGCATTAGATATCAACCTGGAAGTTTTTCCAGCTGTAAATAAAATTGACCTTCCATCTGCAGATCCAAAACGTGTTCTTCAAGAAGTAGATGAAATGATTGGACTCGTAGATACCAGCCATGCTGTCTTATGCAGTGCAAAATCAGGCATTGGAATCGATGAAATTTTAGAGGCTGTTGTAAAATATTTTCCGGCCCCAAAAGATGCAGATGACGAACCACTCAGGGCTCTTATTTTCGACAGTTGGTATGATCCGTACCAAGGTGTCGTAGCGCTTTGCCGTGTATTTGAAGGGAAAATTTCAAAAGGAACAAAAATCAAATTGTTTCATGTTGCTAAAGAATTTGAAGTCCAACGTGTGGGTCTTTTTTCTCCAAAATTTACCGATACGCAAACGATTGCAAGTGGAGAAGTCGGTGCTATTGTATGCGGTATCAAAGATGTCAGAGATATGAGAGTAGGCGACACCATCTTAGACGTTTCTCGCCCAGCAAAAGAGGCCCTAGCAGGATTTAAAGAAGTTAAACCGATGGTTTTTTGCGGTGTTTATCCTATTGACGCAGATGATTATAATGACTTAAAAGAAGCTCTTGAAAAATTACAACTGAACGACTCTGCCATTAGTTGGGAACCTGAGACTTCAAGCGCACTTGGATTTGGCTATCGCTGCGGATTTTTGGGGCTCCTTCATATGGATGTCGTCCAAGAGCGCCTGGAGCGAGAATACAATCTCAACCTCATTACAACTGCCCCATCCGTTATCTATCGAGTGACTCAAACCAATGGAGAGATTTCCCTCATTGATAATCCAGCAAAACTTCCAGATACCACTAAAATTCAAACCATTGAGGAACCATTTATTCAGATGACTATTCACATGCCTTCAGAATATGTGGGAGTCGTTATGGCACTTCTCAATGAGCGACGTGGTGTTCAAGAAAAGTTAGATTATGTAACTAAAGAACGAGTTGCGCTCATCTATCACATGCCTCTGAATGAAATGGTTTTTGATTTTTACGACCGTCTAAAAAGTGCTACTAAAGGCTACGCCTCTATGGACTATGAAATGACAGATTATCGCCCTGCTGATCTAGTGAAACTCGATATTTTAATTAATACTGAGCCAGTTGATGCACTTTCTCTCATCATTCATCGAGATAAGGCTGCATACCGCGGAAGAGAATTAGTAAAAAAAATGAAAGAACTTATTGATCGACAAATGTTTGAAATTGCAATTCAAGCTGCGATTGGATCCAAAATTGTTGCTCGAGAGACGATTTCCGCTTTAAGAAAGAATGTGACTGCAAAATGTTATGGTGGGGACATCTCGCGAAAACGAAAACTATTAGAAAAACAAAAAGAAGGTAAGAAAAGAATGAAACAAATTGGGAGTGTTGAAATACCCCAAGCAGCTTTCCTAGCGGTACTAAAGGTGGATTAAGTTTGAAAAGATCAACACGTAGGGTCATTAAAAATTATGCCCTGACCCTGAGCATTGCAATATCTATTGCAATGCTCTTGAGAATATTTATTATTGAAACATTCCTAATTCGAAGCACTTCAATGAAGCCCACACTTGTTTCAGGTGACACCATTTTTGTTTTAAAATGGCCCTTTTTATTTAAAAATCCCATCCTCAATAGAGGCGATATCATTATTTATTCTAATTCCGATAGCCTGAATGCCTATTCTGCCTCAATTAAGAGAATTATTGGGATGCCTGGAGATTTTGTTGCGATTAAAAATGGATCTGTCATCCTCAATGGCAAACAACTGGCTGAAAGACAAACTTTAACAAGCCCTTATACTACTGAATTCATTCCCAACGGGCCGCAATATCAAATTCGCAAAGCCCCCCCCCTACTAGAAGATTTTGGCCCTGCACAAGTACCTGAAGGAAATGTCTTCTGCAGCGGTGACTGGAGATCCCAATTGAACGGAGAAAATCGGATCACAGCAGGATTTATTCCTTCCCATTCCATTATTGGACGAGCCCTGTGGATCTGGGGTTCTATTCAGCCAAAATTTCGGAGAATTCAGTAAAAATGAATGCTCCACACCCAATCAGCCTCCTCACCGCATGCGATTTAAGACGTGATCAAATCAAACATTTTCTTTCGACCACAAAATTATTCGCTAGGGCTCTTCAAAATGGGAATTCCATCCCGCTCTTAAATGGAATTACAGTCGTTAATCTTTTCTTTGAAAATTCGACTCGGACACGGATCTCCTTCGAAGTAGCCACCCGAAAACTAGCAGGAAGCGTTCTCAATTTTGCTGTTTCCACTTCCAGCCTTCAAAAAGGTGAAACACTGATTGACACCGTACTGAATATTCAAGCAATGGCTGGAGATTGTTTGGTCGTTCGACATTCTTCAGCAGGTAGTCCCAACGTCCTAGCTCAAAAACTCAAAATTCCCATTATAAACGCGGGCGATGGATTTCATGAACACCCGACACAAGGACTCTTGGATGCATATACTATTGAAGAAAAATTAGGCCAAATCGAAGGTAAAAACATTATCATTTTAGGAGATATTGCTCATAGCAGAGTTGCTAGATCAAATATCTATATTCTAAAAAAACTGGGAGCCACAGTAGCTGTTTGCGGTCCACCTACCCTTCTCCCTCCCAACCCTGAAGCATTAGGAGTAAAGTTTGCTTACAGAATAGAGGAACTTCTACCCCAAGCAGATGTCGTGATTGCCTTGCGTATTCAAATGGAGCGGCAAAATAAAATGCAAATCCCTTCCCTTGCCGAATATTCTCGCATATGGGGACTCAATCGAGAGCGCGTGAAACTTCTTAAAAAAGAGGCGATTATTTTACATCCCGGTCCTATCAATCGAGGAGTAGAAATCAGCTCAGACGTTGCTGATGGGCCTCATTCAGTCATTTTAGATCAAGTATTTAATGGAGTACTAGTTCGAATGGCTGTACTTGCGGAAATCTGTAATCCAAAAGGACTTTCTCAGTGGCTCAAGACAGGAGGAGCAAATGTCTAATCCTCCCTCACTCCTCATCCAAGGGGGTCAAATTTTAGATCCCTCTCAAAATTTAAATAAAATAGCTGATCTGCTGATCGAAAATGGGAAAATTACAGCAATTGATTCCCCAGGAAAAATCCCTTCTACCCGGGCATCCCAAATCCTGTCTGCAAAAGACGCGTGGGTCCTGCCTGGGCTGATTGATATTCATGTCCATCTTCGAGAGCCAGGGCAGGAATATAAAGAAACCATTGAAACAGGTACCCTTGCGGCAGTAGCGGGGGGCTTTACATCAGTAGCTTGCATGGCCAATACCCAACCAGTGAATGATAACTCCTACGTTACTGCGTTCATTCGTGAAAAAGCAAAATCAACGGGTGCATGCCGAGTATTCCCTATAGGAGCAGTGACAAAAGGACTTCAAGGATTAGAACTGGCTGAAATAGGAGGCATGGTAGCGGAAGGTGCCCGTGCCATGAGTGATGACGGAATGCCCATCATGAACTCCTACCTCATGAGAAAGGCTTTAGACTATACAAAAGCTTTTGGTGTTCCCATTATCAGTCACGCCGAAGACTGGAATCTGGTAGGGCAGGGCGTCATGAATGAAGGATCTCTTTCGAATGAGCTCGGTCTCCGGGGCAATCCTGCTGCTGCAGAAGAAATTATGGTAGCCCGAGAAATTGCACTTTGCCGACTCACACGCGCTCCCATTCACATTGCTCATATTTCTACTGAAGTTGCTCTTGAACATCTCAGGCGAGCAAAAGATGCTGGATTGCCAATTACAGCAGAAGCAAGTCCCCATCATCTCGTACTCACCGAAGAAACTCTACGGCGATACGACACTCACTTTAAAATGGCACCCCCGCTCAGATCAGAAAGAGATGTTGAAGCTTTGCAAAAAGCTGTAGCAGAAAAATTAATCGATATTATTGCAACAGATCATGCGCCCCATGGAGTAATAGATAAAGCTGTTGAATTTGATCAAGCAGCGAATGGAATTATAGGCCTGCAAACGGCCGTTCCTCTTACCCTTGAACTCGTTCACCGTGGAATTATTTCTCCGATGCGCTGGGTAGAAAGTTTAACTTATGAGCCTGCTCGGCTTCTCAAACTTCCCTATGGTACTTTACGTATTGGGCAAGATGCAGATATTACTTTGCTCTATCCTCATTTAGAATGGACACTAGAAGAAGATCAAATTTTGTCTAAAAGCCGAAATTCTCCTTTCATAGGCTGGAAGTTAACAGGAAAAATCATGGCTACTTTGGTTGCTGGTCGAATCGCATATCTCAAGGAAATTCAGTGAAACACAATCCCGGGGCTCTTATTTTAGAGGATGGACATGAATTTTCAGGCTCCTTGATGGGTGCACCCGTCTCCATAGAATCGATATCCAAGAATAAAACCCTAAAAGATTTTGGATATGGCGAAGTTATTTTTAATACCTCGATGACAGGATACCAAGAAATTTTAACAGATCCGTCCTATTTTGGCCAAATGATCTGTTTGACAGCTTCCCATATTGGAAACACAGGAATCAATTTGCTAGACTGGGAAAGCAAAAAAATAGCGTGCTCTGCGCTCATTGTTCACGACTTACACAGCCACCCCTCTCACTGGTGCACAAAAGAATCTCTTAATGATTTTCTTATAGCTCAAGAAACCCCTGCCATCACAGGCGTAGACACCCGAGCTCTCACGCGCCATCTTCGCAATGGTGTGACACGCGGAATACTCTTGCCTCTCAATCAAAAAGATCAGGCTCAAAAACTCTTAGGAGAACTTCCTAGCTTCGAATCCAGAGATCTGATTCGTGAAGTTTCAACAAAAAAACCTTTTCATTGGAAAAACCTTTCTGACTCTTCCCCCATCTACCGTGTGGTGGTCCTGGACCTCGGAGTCAAATGGAATCTATTGAGAAGCTTAAATCAGGTCGGCTGTGCAGTAGAAGTGGTACCCGCAATGACTTCTGCAACAGAAATTTTATCTCGAAACCCTGATGGTGTCTTTTTGTCAAATGGACCTGGAGATCCCAGTGCAGCTCCCTACTTAGTGAAAACAGTGCAACAACTCTTAGGAAAAGTCCCCATTTTTGGAGTTTGCATGGGCCATCAAATACTTGGCCTTGCAGTAGGCGGGAAAACCTACAAGCTTAAATTCGGCCACCGAGGAGGAAATCAACCTGTTCTCGATCAAATTCAAGGTAAGATAGAAATTAGCTCTCATAACCACGGTTACTCCATTGACGCAGCGTCGCTGCCCGCATGGGTCGAAATTACTCATATTAATTTAAATGACAAAACGGTTGAAGGAATAAACATTCCAAAAGCGAATGCATTTTCTGTACAATATCACCCTGAATCCTGTCCAGGTCCGCATGATTCCATGGCACTGTTTCAACAATTTACACAAAATATAAAAAAACATGTATCAAAAATATCTTGAACCTATCATTGAAGAATTTACCACTGGCGAATATTATCGAGAAGTATACAATGCAAAACTCGAATATTTTGATAAAGCCGGCATTGTTTATGAAGATGATGTTGAATTTGAGCAAAGAATGTGTATTTTTATGGACTGGTATATCTTTGACCGCGATCTACCAGGAATTGATCTACCTCCCATAAAGTATTATTTCAGAAAAAATAAAGAAAGCTTTTCAAGCGAAGAATTAAATATCTACAGGGATTTTTGCTCTACTATTCACTCGGTTTTTCGTCTCAAGCGATTTACATGGAACCGTAAAGGATTTGTGATTTTAGACCTTTTTTCTAATAAAAAGCATACTGTAACGGACACAGAAATTACTCGAGGGTTTGCTCGAGGTGACCTATTTGAGTCTAGAATTATTCCTTTCAAAAATAATTTTGAGTTCTCTCGAGGTTTTTGTTTCCACCCTACGGATATGCAATCGTTTATATTAGGAGAAGTTAAAAAAGTACGATTCCAAGATAAAAACCGACAGACCAAACTTATTTTACAATTAGCCGCAATGAAGTTGAAACACCTACGATTTCCGCATATAGACGTTCGCCATATTTATAAATTTGAAAGCCGATTTTAAGAAAATGGCGCATTTCGCTACATTGTCTCAACATTCATCATTTGATATTTTCAAGAATTAAAAGCATATTTTTGAAAAAACGCTTGCCTGGTCGATACCATTCACCTAAATAGAAAGTATCTAGACTTTCTTTGAGTGAAGAAGCTAGAGCTTTTAGATAGACAACAAATGAGTCACATTAAGGAGACTTTCATGAAAAAAATTGTCGTATTATTTACTTTATTAGCTTTCTCTTCTATCGCTTTCGCTGCTACCGAAACACCAGCTGAAGCTCCAGCTGCAGCTGAAGCTACATCAGAACATATGAGTAAGGGTAAGGATTCTGAACCTGCTCATAAAGCTCCGCACAAATCCCACAACAAACAACATGAAAAAACACCTGAATAAAACCTCTTGTTTTCAGACCCCCGAGCATGTTTCTTTGCTCGGGGGTTTTTTTTAGCTTCTAAGTAGGCTACGCTTTCCCGACTATGGCAGTGCTCAAGATCTTAGCGATTAAACTGCGTTCCCTCGGGGATACAGTACTCATGACTGCTCCCTTAATCGAACTCTTCAAAAAGTATCCTCAATCTCAAATGGACGCTGTTATTTTAGACTCCTGGAGTCCTCTCCTCGAAAACATGCCTGGAATACATGAAATCATCGGCTTCGACCGGCCTCAGGATCGTTTAGCCCGGACTCGTGCACTGGTCCGACTTGCGTTTTCTCTGAGAAAAAAAAAGTACGACTGGGTGATTAATTTTCATGCTAGCCCCTCCAGCGCAACTTTAGCATTCGCTACGGGTGCTCAGACCCGATCCATTCACTTTCACGGGCACCGACATAAAAATCGCTATTCAACCGTACAAATTCCTGGGAAAGGAACCTTAAAGCCCATTATAGAACGCGACATGGATACGCTTCGAGCCTTAGGAATGCACGTTCCTGCTGGTCGATTACCTCACATCACCTTGCATTCTACCGAAACCGAAGTCACTCGTGATTACTTAAACAAACTCGGCATGCAAGATCCCATTCTTGGAATAAGTCTCGGAGCAAGTCGACCCACAAAAATCTGGCCTATAGAAAGATTTGCTGCATTAGCCATTGAGTGGTGCCAACAAACAAATGGAAGCGTATTCACAGTTGCTGGCCCAGACGAAGAACATTTAATTCAAGAATTTCTCAAATGGGTAGATGAACACCTCAGAATCACTCGAATAGAACCCAAAGTGCGGGCTGAGATTCGAATGCGAATTGCAGCAGCCCATCAACTTTCGATCAGAAAACTAGCAGCCGTGCTGAGCCAAGTCTCTGTCCTCGCTGGAAATGATTCAGGTCCAAAACATCTGGCTGTCGCAGTAAATACTCCTACTGTTACTCTCTTTGGTCCAGAACATCCTTTCGAATGGCACCCCTATCCAGAAAATCGCCACCCCTATTTGTTCATTGAATCCCTTTCTTGCAGAAGGGATGCTGAACCAGGAATGCCTCCCTGGTGCGGACTAGTTGCATGCAAGCTCGAAGAGCATAAATGTATGCGCCAGATTGGGGTAGAAAGCGTTCTGACTCATTGCGTCCAGGTTGCAAAATGAAAATCTCCGGTTTCTCTCTCATCCGAAATGGAACTCAGTTTGATTACCCCTTTCTAGAATCTCTTCGATCGCTCCTACCTCTCGTAGATGAACTCATTATTAACGTAGGAAAAGGTGACGATAATACTCTTGAAAAAATTCAGTCCTTTGCCCGTGAAGAATCCAAAAAGGAAGTCAAATTTTTTGAAAGTGACTGGCAACTCGATCACGCAGAGAAAAAGCGTGGTGGACTCATACTTTCTGAACAAACAAACCTCGCATTAGACCACTGTTCAGGCGATTGGTGCGTTTATCTTCAGGCTGACGAAATCCTGGCAGAAAAAGATATCGAAAAAATTCGTCAGGCAATAATGAAAAATCAAAATCGCCCAGAAGTGGAAGGATTACTCTTTGATTATATTCATTTTTACGGTTCTTATGATGTGATTCAAGAATCCAGAAGTGTTTATCGACGAGAAATTAGAGCAGTACGAAAAAATTCAAATGCCAGAAGCATAGGAGATGCTCAAAGCTTTAGAAACTCAAACGGTAATAAATTAGCTGTAGTCCATTCTGGAGCAAATATTTACCACTATGGATGGGTAAGAACTCCTGATGCTATGAGGGAAAAAACTTTTTTTCTTGATCAATTATACCACGGTGATCCAACTCCTGAGAATAAGCAGAAAAAAATCCCTCACACTGGAGACAACTACCGATACAAAAAATTTTGGGGACTAAAGCCTTACCTCGAAACTCACCCAGAAGTCATGCAGCAACGGATTCAATCCCAAGGCTGGCACTGGAACCTAGAAGAAGCTCAATTTATTTTTTCCTGGAAAGACCTCAAAAGAATATTATTAGATACATTTGAAAATCTAACAGGGTATCGACTTTTTGAATACAAAAGCTACCGCTTGATTCGGTAACCATTTACTGCCCATCGATACTCAGTGTTACGAAGGAGCTTTTGATAAGATTGAATATTTGCTAAATCAGGTTCTCTTCGTTTGTGAAAGAGATGGTATTGCACACACATGGATTTAGCGCCAATTGAGATTTTGCCTCGATTTCTCAAGCGGATAAAAAGATCTCCATCCTCACCCCAATAAGACTCAATGGACTCATTAAAACCGTTCACTGCAAGAACATCTGACTTCCATCCACTGAAATTACTTCCTAATAAATCCAGCGGATGATTGAAACGTAAGAGTTTTCTCAGCACAGGGTGAGAAACGCGCCAACCTCGCTTAACTCGAGTAGTATCTTTTTTAAAAGCACTCCATAAAATAGACCAATGCAGGCGATCAAATTTACCCAAACAAACATCGCTCTCTGTCACCTGCTGACTCAAACAAGGCCCAAGCTCAACTCTACGGCCACATACGAAATGATCAGGTTTTTTTAAATCCAAATGGTCTTGGACAAAATGACGTTCTAAAATCACGTCTCCATCCAAAAAAATCAAGTACTGGCCTCGAGCGTGCCTGAGTGCCTCATTGATAATTTTTGACTTCCGATACCCTTCATCCGGCTGAGTCAAAAAAAACAAATCAAAAGAACTTTTCTGTAAGCAAAAATCTGCAGTCCCATCACTCGATCCATCATCTGCAATGAGTACCTCAAAGTTTTGATGGGTTTGACGCTCCAGGCTCCGAAAGAGAAGCCTGAGAGTAGAAAGTTGATTATAAGACGTTATAATAATCGAAGTCGTAACCAACACATTCTCCTCTACTAATGCCTGTGTAAACTCAGTACAATCTCTCCCAAATTCAAAACGTTTGTGCTAGTTCTTTTTAAAATAGAAAAGACAAGCCTGATAAAATCAATTGTAGTTGAGATTCTTTATGAAACGTCCCGCCCTTAGCGTAACAATTATTACATTGAATGAGGCAAAAAACATTCAAACTGCCATCGAAAGTGTAACCTGGGCAGAAGAAGTAATCGTTGTTGATTCAGGAAGTACTGATGAAACTCCAGAAATCGCAAAAAAATTAGGAGCTCGAGTGATCTACAATCCCTGGAATGGGTATGGCCAGCAAAAAAATTACGCACAGTCACTTGCAACGCATCCTTGGGTACTCAATATCGATGCGGATGAAGTAGTCCCTCCTCATTTGGCAGCTGAAATCCAAGAAGCCCTAAGACAGATTGAAAGTGGAGAAATCATTGCCCAAGGTTTCTTCTTTCCACGAAAAACATTTTTCCTGGGCCGTTGGATTCAACATGGAGGCTGGTATCCTAATTATCTCGTCCGCTTAGTCCATCGAGAACATTCCACCTGGACAGAGCCCCACGTCCATGAAGAGCTTCACGTGAACGGAAAAGTAAGGGAATTATCACAACCTCTATACCACTATGGGTTTCATAGTATTCAAGACCAAATTCTCACAAATTTGAAATTTTCACACTTAGGCTCTCAAGATCTCAAAAGAACGGGTCAACAGGCAAGCATTCAGCGACTATTATTGAAACCTATTGGAAAATTTTTGGAGACCTATATTATAAAAAGGGGGTTTTTAGATGGCCTTCCAGGTTTTATTATTTCTATTAATGCAGCCCATAGCATGTTTCTAAAATACGCGTATCTTAGCGAGATGGATATTAAAAATGAAAATTCTCATCATCGACAATAATATAGATGAAAGTTTCTGGGGATGTAACGATCTCCGTCGACTTTTACGTCTGACTTCC
>CAIYTD010000104.1 GCA_903928955.1 Oligoflexia bacterium
CTAAAAAATTAGAAAAATTGCGAGTGCCTGTGATGTTAAAAACCCAAATCAAAGGGTGTCGTCAGCACGCGCATGGAGTAGAGGTCACGGTATTAGAGGGTTCCACTGAGAAGAAAATGGAATTTGAATGTGTTCTCGTGACTGTTGGGAGAACTCCTAATTCAGATCAACTCGGTCTAGAAAAAGCAGGTTTAAAGCCAGATGCAAAGGGATTCTTGGCAGTCAATGCTCAGCGACAAACCTCTCTTTCTCATATTTATGCAATTGGTGATATTGCCGGCCAACCACTGCTTGCGCATAAAGGATCGAAAGAAGGCATGGTGGCCGCTGAAGCCATTGCTGGGAAAAAAGTAGCCTATGACGTGGTCGCAATCCCTGCTGTGATTTTTACAGATCCTGAGATTGCCACCGTGGGTATGAGTGAAGCGGAAGCAAAAGAAAAAAATATTAAAATCTCTGTAGGAATATTTCCATTTGCTGCAAATGGACGTGCCTTATCTATTGCTGAGCCTGAAGGTTTTGTAAAGATGATTGGGGATGCAAAATCTGGACAACTTTTAGGCGTCCATATTGTTGGCGCTGAAGCTTCTAATTTAATTTCTGAAGCGGCGTTGGCTTTGGAAATGGGAGCTCACGTCGAGGATCTTGCTCTGACGGTTCATCCTCATCCTACTTTGCCAGAGACATTGATGGAAGCTGCCGAGGCAACATTGGGTCATGCTATTCATATTTTTCAGAAAAAGCCTAAATGAAATCTTCCCTTCAATTTTGGTCATTGAAGGGAACGGTCGGATATGAGGCTGTCCACAAGCTTCAGTTAGAATTGGTAGAGTTAAGATATCAAAAGAAGATTCCGGATACTGTTCTCTTTTTGGAGCATGAACCTGTGATCACTCGAGGCAGAGGGTTGCAGTTTACAGGGACTCCTCGCGATCGTCAGATGCCGCTTTTGCATGCTTTGCCCAAGGAGATTTATTTTTCTGAAAGTGAACGTGGGGGTGATCTGACTTACCACGGTCCTGGTCAGTTAGTGATGTATCCGATCTGTCAGTTAGATGGGCGTGGATTTGCTCCTGATCATGATATCGCAGGGTTTTTGAGGAAGTTGGAACAACTTATTTTAGATGATTTGAGGGGTCGTGGGTTGGAGTCTTCTATTCGAAAAAATGCTTCTGGCGTTTGGGTAGGAAATCAAAAAATTGCTTCTGTTGGAATCGCAGTTCGTAAGTGGATCTCTTACCACGGACTTGCTTATAATTGTGTCAATGATTTAAAGCCTTTTTATTTGATTTCTCCGTGTGGATTTAGCCCTGAAGTGATGACACGTTTGTCAGATTGGGTTTCTTTAGGAGCAGATTGGCGAAGCGATCTTGAAAAATCCTTAGCGAATCGAATGGTATCGGATAGCGTAGTTCTTTCGCTGGATCTCCAGGAGATTCAATTTAGAATCGACTCCCACCGAGGCCATTAAGTAAGGCAAGGAGCTCTTTTCGAGTGGTGTCGTCTGTTCTAAAAACGCCTAACATGGAACTCGTGATGGTAGAGCTATTTTGTTTTTCAACCCCTCGCATCATCATGCAGAGATGCGAAGCTTGAATAATGACTGCAATACCTAGGGGATTTAAAATTCTCTGTAATTCTTCAGATATTTGAGTCGTCAGCCTTTCCTGCACTTGAAGGCGTCTCGCAAAAACATCGATAATTCTAGGGATTTTTGAAAGTCCAATTATTTTTCCATTCGGAATATAAGCCACATGTGCTTTTCCAAAGAAGGGGAGAAGGTGGTGTTCGCAGAGAGAAAATAACTCAATATCTCGAACGAGTACAATTTCACTCGAAGGCTCATTAAATAATGCCTTACCTACGATTTGATCACTATTTTTTTGATAACCAGACATTAAGAACTCCATCGCTTTAGCATAGCGCTTAGGAGTATCTTTCAGTCCTTCTCTGTCTGGATCTTCACCCAGAAGCGCTAGGTGAGAGCGAATGTTCTTCATGATTTGGGAACGCGCGGTTTGTGTAAGTTCCATAGTTTGGGCATATCACTATAATTGAAACTTTAGAAATATACCATTCAACAATATTAGGCTGCACTTGCTCCGTATTTTAAGGTCTGATAGGTATGAAGCCCTATGGCACAACTCAGTTCTGATTCTGTTCTTGGCGTTTTACGTACTGTTCAAGATCCCGATTTAAAACAAGACCTCGTGAGTTTGAATATGATTCGAGATCTTGTCGTTCACGATGAAGGAATGGTATCCTTTCGCGTCGTTTTGACTACTCCTGCTTGCCCGTTGAAGGCAAAAATTGAAACGGATTGTCGGAACGCAGTCTTGACACTTCCAGGGGTGAAAAGTATCGAAATTAAAATGGACTCAGAAGTGAAAGCAAGGCGTGGGGGTGTTCAAGGCGCTCAATCTATTCCAGGGATTAGTCATATTATTGCAGTCTCAAGTGGTAAGGGGGGAGTTGGTAAAAGTACGGTAGCAGTCAATCTTGCAACTGCTCTTGCAATGGAAGGTGCCTCTGTCGGGTTGATGGATGCCGATGTTTATGGTCCCAATGTCCCTACAATGATGGGAGTAACGGATCAGCCTAAAATTGTAAATGATCCTGCACGGGGAGAAGTCTTTATTCCGCCACTTTCTCATGGAGTAAAAGTCATGTCGATGGGCTTTTTGATTCAGGGAGATCAACCCTTAGTCTGGCGAGGTCCGATGCTTCATAGTGTGGTCAATCAATTTTGTTATAAAGTAGACTGGGGTAAATTGGATTATCTTGTAGTGGACATGCCTCCTGGTACTGGGGATGTTCAACTTTCCTTGGCTCAGTTAGTTCCAGTAACGGGTACTCTTCTCGTCACTACTCCTCAAGAAGTATCCATGCAGGATGTAAGAAAAGCCTTTCATATGTTTGAAAAGGTCAGGATTCCCGTTATGGGTGTAGTCGAAAACATGAGCTATTTTAAGTGCGACCAATGTGATCATCAGCACTTTCTGTTTGGTGAAAAGGGAGGGAGGACTCTGGCTAGAAAGTTTAATACAGAACTCCTTGCTGAGATTCCTATTGTGACGCAAGTACGTGAAGGGGGCGATGAGGGGCGGCCCATTGTTCTTCGAAACCCAGAAACAGAGGTTGCTGTTGCTTTTAGAGATTTGGCCAGAAAAGTGGCTCAACAGGTTTCTCTTTTAGCCCATTTGGAAGTAGATCCTTCTCAAATTGTCCAAATTGGAAAGTTTAATGAGCAAAGTATTTGAATGAAACGTCAGTTTTAAATTGGAGGGCTGTTGCTGCTTGGTTCTCAACCTATTAGGAGCAACAGCCCTAAAAAAAGGGGGGAGCGGTTATTTTTTATCCGCGTCTGAGCCAATAGCTTCCACAGGACAAGCTTCTAAGGCAGCCTTACACCTGATTTCTTCTTCTGGGTTTTCAGGCTGTTTATAGACATAAGAGTAACCGTGCTCGTCGTTACGAGTAAAATTGTCAGGTGCCTCGGTGCGGCAAGCATCGCAATCGATGCATTGCTCATCTACAAAATATCGCCCTGGAGCATTATCTGACCATTTTTTATCTTTTTCTGCCATAGTTACTGAAGTGAGTAGTGGCGGATTTTCAACCTATTGTCAAACAGAAATTCGGATGCTTGCATGTCAGAATTAGAAAAAATAAAAATAGTGATCAGTGATTGTCATCTGTCGGCAGGGCGTTTTTACGAGGGGCGGCTCAATGCTCATGAGGATTTTAATTTTGATCAAGAAATGTGTGCATTTATTGATTATTTTTCCTCTGGAATTTATGGCGATAGCCTTCTGGGTCCTGTAGATGTCGAGCTTTTCATTAATGGGGACTATCTCGATTTTTTAAACGTTCCTTATCAGGGCGACTTTGAGGATGCGATTAGTGAAGATTTGTCTCTCATTAAGCTAGAAGCGATTCTAGCCGGACACTCTGAGGTGATGCAATCTCTTAAGCGATTTGCATCCCAACCCAATAAAAAGATTACTTATTTGATTGGAAATCATGATGCTGACTTATTTTTTCCTAAAGTCAGAGAGCGCATTATTAGAGAGTGGGATCCGGAGGGCCAGTTTCCAAGCGAAAAGGTATCGATTATAGCGGATCGAGACCGGGTTAGGTATGAGGGGGGAGTGGAAATTCACCATGGTAATCAATTTGAAGCAGTTCATGCTCTTAATTTTGAAATGCCCATTCTTAAAACTTTTTTGGATCAACCTATTTTAAATCTTCCCTGGGGAAGTTTTTATGTCTTAAAAATTGTCAATCGATTGAAGTGGGAACGTGAATTTATTGATAAAGTGAGGCCGGTAAAGGTATTTGTTCTTTTTGGCCTCCTCTTTGATACCTGGTTTACTGTTCGATTTGTTTTTCTTTCTATTTTTTATTTTTTGAAAACGCGCTTTGTGTATAGCCCTCGACGTCACTCTCAATTAAGAGTCACTGCTGAAATTTTGAAGCAAGAAACCGATTTTTTTCTCGATCTCGAAAGGCAAGCTCGAAAACTTTTAGATCAAGAAGCTGAGGTAAAAGTCATTATTTTTGGCCACACACATAAACCTATGAATAAGGTTTACCCGGACGGTAAGCAGTATATTAATACCGGAACTTGGACGAAAATGATTAATTTAGATTGGCGAAGTTTTGGGCAACAGTTTTGCCTTACTTTTGCTTTTATCCGTATCAAAAATGGCGAAGCCCAGTGCGAACTTAGGCAGTGGGTCGGTGAACATAGCCCTCACAAAACATTTTAATATCAAATTTCTTTCTCTAAATAAATTAAATTTAATTTCTCTGTATAGACCATGCAGACTCGAAGTCTCATGCGTGATCTGATTCTAGCAGTTACATTTTAAAGTTGAACAGCATTATATAAGTATGATATTGCATTCTCTTTAAAAACGAAAAAATTATACTTACATCATTGAAATACTCATTATCAATTCGTTTAATTTAGAATTTAAGGAATTATTTCAATGATTTTGCGTTCATTTATTTCTATTCATTTATTTTTATTTCTATTGATTCCATCTGCCTATGCAGTTGAAGATTGGTGTACAGCAGGTATTGAAAATCCACCTTGCAATGGTGTTGATGGAAGATGTACGAGAAATCTAGATGGCAGTCATGGAGGGTTTGTCGCTTCAACAGCAATGGTTGAGTCAGTGATGATTGGTAGTGTGAGTTACAATAAACCTCACATTGGGTTAAATGCAAGTATTTGTGAAAATGCTAAGATTAGTGAAAATGCCAAGGTCTATGGAAATGCTCAGATCTATGGAGATGCCGAGATTTATGGAAATGCGCAAGTCTATGGAAATGCGATCGTTTATGAAGATGCTGTTATCCATCAAAATGCTGGTGTCTATGAAGATAGTGTTGTCAGCGGAAATGCCCGTGTCTATGGAAATGCCCAGGTTACTGGAAATGCGCAGGTTACTGGAAATGCGCAGGTCTATGGAGATGCTGAAATTTATGGAGCTGCTTGGGTTACTGAAAATGCCCAGATTACTGGAAGCGCTCAAATCAATGAAAATACCCAGATTTCTGGAACTGCTTGGGTCACTGAAAATGCTCAGATTACCGGATGTGCCCAGATCATTGAAAATGCTCGCGTCTTAGGAGATTCTGTTGTCTATGGAAATGCTGAGGTCTCAGGAAATGCCCGTGTCTATGGAAATGCTCAGGTCTCAGGAAATGTTGAGATTACTGGAGATGCCCAGGTAGCTGGAAATGCTCGGGTCACTGGAAATGTCGAGATTTGGGGAGATGTTGAGATCGCTGGAGACGCCTGGGTCTCAGAAAACGCCGAGATTACTGAAAATGCCCAAATCTTTGGAGCTGCTCGGGTCTCAGGAAATGCGCAAGTCTATGGAAATGCCCGTATCTATGGAAGCGCCCAGGTATTAGTAAATGCACAAATAAATACAGGAGATATTATCGAGGGTGTTCATATAGGCGGTGAATATGAAATGGATTTTAGCTATACGGCATTTGCTCATCCTGCATTTGCCCCTTATGCTGATTCCGAAGCCTGGGAGTTGCAGAACGAATGGAATAAAAGAATATCTGATCTATTCGATCGATGGAGTGATACTTGTGGAAATGATTCTATTTCTACCTTTCCACCAGCTCAGGTAAAAAAATATGTAATTAGAGATTTTGCATTGGCAGAACGAATGCATTGTGCTGTAGGTACAGAATTCGATGAATCTGCAATTATGGCACACGAAGCTCTTGATGATATTTGTGAAGCTCTCAGAGTAACTGTCGCTGAATCTCAGCCTGTTAAAATTGAAATTCAAGAGGCTGGAATGAATCCTGCTTTTAATTCAAGACTAGTACCTGAACTTCAGCAGGAGTACATGGATCATTTGAAGTCTATAATTATAGGGGAAATTGAAAAATTAAATCATGAAAAAGGACAAGTCACTTTGATGAATGAGAAAAAATATTTTTTAAATCGTTTAGGATTTGAGTATAGCGGTTACTTATTTCTTCATCAACATCCTCGAGATCAAAATGAGTTCGGGGAGTTATTGAAGCAAATTGCGAATAACAATGAAGCACAATTCATAAAGCATCTCATTCGTTTAGCTACCACATTTAATTCTAATCATGCTCAGGCAAAAGCTGGATTCATTGATGTGATGACTCATTTATTTGTAACTAAAAAATTTCCATCTGATGGTATAAAACTGACTTATGCACACTTTATTCTTCGTTGTGGACAAATTACATCGGAAACTTAGAATTAAGGTAGAGTGAATTCAACAAAAGATCCGCTACGATTAAACCATCCTTTAAACGCCCAGTTGATATAGCCTCCGTCGCCTTGGTTTTTAAAACTTCCTTTTTCAAAGACCCAGACTTCATAGACAATATCTTCATAAGTGACTTGGGTGTGAAATTGGATTCCTTCAAAATGTTCTTCGTAATGTTGATTTTTATTAAAAACCATTACGTTATAAATTTGTCCAGCTTGATAGAATGCAGATTCCATTACGTTTTTTACGAATCCTGATCGGTTAGTGTTCATTTTAATTGCTCGATCAATTGCTTGTGAGAAACGAAGTACATCAATAGTTGCATGAGAGTCATCATTAAAGTGAATTCCATTTGTTAAACTATCCAATCCATTAAGTTGAGTTTTTTCTGCTTTAGATGAGGAAGAACAGATTAAGCAAAATGAAAAAATGATCCCAATAAAAAATTTTTCATTTAACAATTTAATTAATTTAATAGTTTTCATATTTTATTCCTTTTTAATTTAAATTAATTAATAC
>CAIYTD010000105.1 GCA_903928955.1 Oligoflexia bacterium
CCATGAGCACTTTCTTGAATAGTAAATTCCATAGTTGCTGACCAATTTGAATAAATTTCAGAATTATTTATTGTTCTCACTCTCCACGTATAAGTTCCATCAGGGAGATTTGCAATTGCTCCGGAAAATGAAACTTCTGGTATTATTTTAAATTTTGGGTCATTAAAACGATGCAATTCTAGATCTACCTTAAGGTCACTGGTTAAATTTTTCCATCTGAAAGTGATATCTATTTTTTCATTTGAATTGGAGAAGAAATGAGTTTTATGTGCCGGGCTTAATATTTTGGGTATGTATGGAGTTGTGGGATGCGTCGAGTGAGGGGTAGGCGAGAGGCTTGAGTTGTTTTCTATGGCTTCAATCTTAATTTTTGATAGTTCATGCAATATAGACCAGCGTCGGCCTTGTTCTAAGGATGCTGAAAGTCCAGTATTAACCTCTGTTAACTGAGTCGAGGTAGATGTGATAGGCGTGATTGTAAAACCATGTTTTGGATCATTTATATTCAGTTCAACATTTAGCGTCGTTTTGTCACTGTTACTTTTGATTGACCATAATCTTTTTTGAATAATTATAAGGATATTTTGCTTTGCTTTTGCTGTAATTATTTTTATTTTTCCTTCATTTAGTTCAATGACAATACTGGGACTCAGAAGTTTTTTAAATATCCAAGAAAATCTGTCGTCGTGCTTTTGAAGATGTAGACTTACGGAGGTTTCGGGTAGAATTTGCACGGTTTGATAGTTTCTAAGTTCCAGGACGGCTATTCCTGTAATATTTGTGATAATTTGATCACCTGTCAATATATTCTCTTGTTCTGAGAGATTCATCCAGGCATTCGATTTAGACTTTAAATAACGCACTGAGCTGAGGGAGGGAGTGAGGCGGCCTAGTGGAGTTTTTTTCCAGTCATAGGGATAAGCCTGAATGGCTATCCTTATTCCATTGAGTCCTATGAGAAAGCAAATTCCTGTCCATATCCAATCAAGTGAAAGATTAAAATAGATTTTCTGAGGTAACTGTTTCTTTTTCTCCATAGCATGAGATCTTTTCGGCTAGTTAAGAAAATTATTGAATGGATCGATACGAAGAGGAAGGGGGTGAAAATTGTCTATTCGGTTCAAATTGGTAGCACTCATTATAATTTCAATGGCAGTAACTGCATTGTCGTTATTATTTTTAGGTCTTTCCTTTTTTTCTGAAGATAAAGGATCTTATCTTTTGAATTATAATTTATTACAAGTAGTTTCTTCTAGTTCTTCAGTAGAAAATCAAATTAAAAAAGTTGAATTAATGACTCGATTAATGCATGAAGAGATTTTGAAGAAAAATAGTCATGAGATTATTAATATATTTAATGAACAATCTAAATCTCTTAAGTTAAAGAGTCTTTTAGTTTTAAGGTTATCTAAAGATGGAGTTTTTAAGGAAGAATCTCTTATTGGCGATGAAGATCATTCCTTGCTCCATGTTTTGGATCAGTTAGGCTGGAATAGTGAGCGATTTTTTAATGACCCTGTTTTAGTGGCTAAAGCTCCGTCTGGAGAGTTAGCGCTTGGAACATTTTTTAGATTTTCAGATGGGGGTGGTACGGCTTATCTTGTTTTACTAAATCCTGATTTAAATGCTCCTCAGTATTTACCAGATTATTTTAATATATTCCTAGTCAACTCTTTAGGGGATGCACTCTATTCTACTCAAAAATCGACTAAATTTATAGGTAGATCTGAAATATTGGATATTTTAAAGCCAGTTCTCGAAAATAGAATTGTATTTGGAATTAGAAAATGGAATTCAGAGCATGATCACTATTTAGTTGCTTATCAACAGCTGAGTGTCAAGGAGCTTGCTGTTGTAGGAATGGTTTCGGAAAAAGCTATTTTAAGCTCTTCACGAATTCTAATTTTTAGTTTTTTTGTTATTTCTTCTAGTTTTATTTTTATTACAATTGGATTCGTTTTGGTATTTCTTAAAAGAATTATAGAGGGCTTAAGTACGATGCTGGCTATTACTGTAAAAATTAAAGAAGGTAATTTTTCTTTTCGTTTAGATACAAAAAGAATGCACGAAGATGAAATAGGAGCCTTAGCAACTTCATTTAATTTAATGGCTGGAAAAATTGATCAACTTGTCAGTGAAGCAGTTCATCAGGTTGAGGTTCGGAATGATCAGGAAATTTTAGCTATTGTTCAAAATAAATTTATTCCTCAGTTGCCCTTAAATCTTCCATTATTCAGTTTTTCAGGTAAGTCTATTTTTTCTAGGCAATGGGGGGGG
>CAIYTD010000106.1 GCA_903928955.1 Oligoflexia bacterium
AACAAAACTCTAAAATGATTATTGACTCGATTCATGATCAGCTCATAGAACTCAAAAATTCGCTTCCACAATCTTCTTTAGGAAAAGCCATCCACTATACCCTCAACCTCTGGAAGGGGTTGACCTTATTTTTAGAAAACCCAATCATCCCTCTTGATTCTAATGCCATTGAAAGAGAGATGCGTCCCCCTGTACTTGGCCGTAATAATCACAATGGATCTCACTCCTTGGAAACAGCCGAAGTAGCCGCTATAAGGAAAAACTTTTCCAATGCCATGGGAGTTCAAAATCGAGCCAAAAGTCTCACCAGGATTGATTTTGGAGACTATTTCAGTAGTCCACCCTCAGTTCTCCTTCTTGAAAATCGAGCATAGCAATTTTTTTAAAATGAAAATACGGGCTCCAGTGAGGATTTACGTTACTTAAGCGATTTACCCGCGAAAGCGATGCAATTGCGTTAGGAATTCGAAAAATAGAACTTCCATCCCTGATTGAATCCGCACTAAAAAAGGACATTCACGACGGTCTTTGGTTTGGAGACTTTCAAACTGAAGACTTGACGGATCAGGGAATGTACCGAGGCTTTCGCTTTAACTTTGCATTCCAGATTGGAAACCCGCCTGAATCTGCTGTAAAAGTAAAAAAATTGTCACGAGTACATCTGGATGTAGATTTTGGGGATATCATTGACCCACTGCCTGAAAGACAATCTGCGATCTCAATTATGCCCGATGGCCAATCGCTCTCTTGGTTAATATACCCCCTTGAATTCATCTATTCTGAAAAACTAGAAGCCCTCGTAGACCGTAGTTCCGCGAGCTCTCGTGCAAAAGATATCTACGATATGTCTATGCTATTCAGCAAGCTGCAAGGTAGTCAGAAACTGACTGTCAGCCGTTCAAAAAACGTTTAAAAATAGAAACACTTCTATTTTGAAAGGAGCTTGGACCAGTGTTCAACTACTTGAGTCGCCTACCTCTTTCGATGAAGTTTAGAATGTATTTAAAAAACAACTACTGATTTTAGATACATTGAAATGAGTACGCAATCTCAGTTCGCTAAACTTTTTATTCCAGAGCTACAAATGAAGACGAAGAACCCTACACAAACTAAAAAAGACAAGGCTTGATCTCATAGCGAGCTTTTTGAAACCTGGAACATTTTATTCTGCTCTCTCCAAACTCACTGAGAAGAAACTTGAACTGCATCGCAATCGCCTTTGCCATAAGAATAACAACCCTGATTTCTTCCCAAATCGCCGGCCTTTGAAAATGGTTAACGGATACCGGCACATATAATGATATTTGGATCTAAGATATCATTCGTGTCGATCATCACTAAATGATCTGTCAACTCTCCCTTAACGTTAGCAACAACTTTGATCGCTTGGTCTATCAATTGAAAGAGACCGTTAGTCATTGCTGCTCTTCCAGCAGGCACTTCCTTAGGATTTAGTTTGAAGGCTAATTCTGATGCAATGAGCGCTTTCATATGAAAAAAGCGGGCACCCGGGCGCTTCCGCCTTTCGAATCCTAGCCTAGGGTACAAAACGCTTCGCGTTTTACTTTTATAAACCAGCCAAATAAAAAAACCCCAAATTCGCTTTCGCGAATCAGGCTTTTATTATTGGCTGGGTGTTCTGGACGAGTTTAGAACTTGGTGTCGGGGGTTGGCTGCTTAAGTAAAGTTTACTTTATTAAGGTTTGGGCTTAGTAAAGTATGCTTTACTAGTGTTTTTCTTAGTAAAGTATGCTTTACTAAGAAAATGCAACGGATCACTGGAAAATATGTTAAAACAACAACCGCTGGAGAGACAGTTCAAGCATTTGTACCAATGCCACTCCCATTGAGCCCTCCATTCGAGGATAGACCCGCACTTAAAACGAAGCTTCATGAAGCACTAGCACGTATATCCGAGTTGAAAATCGCATCACACCTTGTACCTAGCCCGGAATTCTTTAATTATGCGTTCGTACGACAAGAAGCAGTACTTTCATCGCAAATTGAGGGAATTCAAGCCACTTTAACAGATCTCTTCAATTATGAGGCAGATCCCGAAAGTGAAACGGCCGATCTTCTTGAAGTTTGTAATTATCTAGATGCTCTCCAGTACGGCAGATCCCAACTCTTTGATAAAAAGGGGCTACCACTTTCTCTCCGACTCATCAGAGAAATGCACAAGCGTCTCATGCGAGGTGTGAGAGGTTCTTCCAAAAACCCTGGTGATTTTAGAAGCTCTCAAAATTGGATCGGAGGATCACGACCCAGTAACGCACATTTTGTTCCTCCGCCACCCTCTGAAATGATTCAGTGCCTGACATTATTAGAAGATTACCTTCATCAGGATTCTTCTGAACATCCTTTAATTCGTATTGGATATATCCATGTTCAGTTTGAAACTATTCATCCGTTTCTAGATGGAAATGGGAGACTAGGGCGCTTGTTGATAGCTCTACTTCTAGAAGCATGGGGGCTTCTGGATGCACGTCTTCTCTATCTCAGCCTTCATTTTAAGCGTAATCAGCAAGAGTATTACAAGCGCTTGGATGCTGTCAGACAGACTGGAGACTGGGAAGGCTGGATTGAGTTTTTCTTAGATGGCATATCCACCACTGGACAAGAAGCCATACAAACTTCGCAGAAATTATTCCGACAGTTTGAAGAAGATCGCAGGAAGCTTTTAGCTTCTAAAGACGTGGTGGTTCCGGCAATTCGTCTTTTTGAACTACTTCCAAGCCACCCAGTGATTACTATGAACAAAGCCGTAGAACTTCTTTCCACCACGAAGCCTACTGCCTCAAAAGCGATAGAAATTTTGACCAAGGCTCGGATTTTGAATCAGACATCTCAATCTAAACGAAATCGAAGTTTTGCATACAAGGAATACCTTGATCTGCTAAAAACTGAAGGCGCGTAATTTTAAATTAAATTTATTAAAGTGGATGAGAAAGAACCTGCTGACCTTCCGTAATTGATTGGCTGGGGAACTAGGATTCGAACCTAGATAGCCAGAGTCAGAGTCTGTGGTACCCTATGCAATGACTTACCATCACCTACCCTAACCTACTGAAATTGCTTGCTTCATATACCACCTTCTACTCCATGAAATACACCGTTTACGGCATATTCTGCTGACTCTTTGCTGACTCCATGCTACGAGTCAGATTCACAGAGCGAGTCAAAAACGGGGTCGATTATGAAGCGTGTCGGTAAGAAGAAAGTCTCGAAACTCAATAAGAAGAAAACCGTCACCACTCCATTGAGGACGTCATCAAAAAGCGGACGAACAGTCGATGACTTGCCGATCAAGGAGTATGAAGAACTCCTCGATGGATTGAAGCGCAAAGTGGCTTCGAGCCAGAGCGTGGCGATCCGCTCAGTCAATCGGGAGCTGATTCTGCTCTACCACGCAATCGGCACTGAGATTCTCGCACGGCAAGACAAGTACGGCTGGGGAGCCAAAATCATTGACCGTTTGAGTCGTGATCTGGGTTCGGCTTTTCCTGAGCTGAAAGGGTTTAGCCCTCGGAATTTGAAGTACATGAGACTATTTGCGGAAACCTACCCTGATTCTGCATTTGTGCAGCAGGTTGCTGCACAATTACCCTGGTTCCACTTGGTCACCCTGATCGACAAAATCAAGGCTCCCCAAGAACGACTCTTCTACATGCACCAAGCTCTCGAATTTGGCTGGAGTCGCAACATAATGATCCATCAAATCGAGCTAAATCTCTACAAACGCCAAGGAAAGGCGATTACTAATTTCAAAGAACGTCTTCCGCCTCCTCATTCCGACATGGCCCAACGGACTCTCAAGGACCCCTACATTTTCGATTTCCTCAGCCTCTCTAAAGAAGCCCATGAAAGAGAAATCGAAAAGGCTCTTATTGAGCACATGAAGAAATTTCTATTGGAATTGGGCGCTGGAAGAAATTC
>CAIYTD010000107.1 GCA_903928955.1 Oligoflexia bacterium
AAGTTATTTCGCTAGTTCTTGCGGAGGTCCTCCACTGGACATCATCAAGCAGTACATTAACCAGCAGCAGACGCCGCACTAAAGTCCGGACCCCTTATATCCCCGGCCTGAACGCCGAGGCTTTACGGGGCGTAAGGTAACTATTTTCTTTGGAAACAGAATGCCCAAACATATTTTTACCCCCAAACTTAAAAAACTCATTAGAGTAAAGGGTATACGCAATCCCTAGTTCGAATATATTGTAATTTGGCATTCCAAACCAATGGAACTGAAGAGAAAGAAAGTCTCGAATGAACTTCGGACTTCCAAGTTGAATACTATAACCGATATCATCAGAAATAGAATTAATACCAGCCAGTAAAGAGGGTTGCCCAGCAAACAGAAAAAGCTCTTCATTAGCAGCAAATACGTTTGTAGAAAAAATGAGTAATATAATAATTTTTTTCATATACAAAAACTTAAATATAAAAAAATTACCGATTACTCGAATAAATAGCTTGAAGAATCACTTCAAATTTCTTTTGAACTGCCTGTTTTAAAGTAGAAAATGTATCTAAATTTAATTCTCCAAATTTATCCAAAATAAATACTTTAAACTCATTACCTTCTCGCATGAGGTAGCATATTTCATATTGATCTGTGTTCTCATCAATGACTTTATCAAGATTACCAGCAGTTTCTAGTTCATCAGCTACGTCTTTACTGGTTGGTAAGTTTTTGTACCAATAAAGTTTGTCGTAAACCTCTCTTCTTCTATTAAAATAGTCATCAACGAACCTCTTTGTTAAGGCATTCATTTAGAAACTCCCTACTACTTTTACCCAGGAAACGTCCACAAATTTATTAATATAAACCTGATTCCCGCCACCTATAAATTGACTTGTATAATGACCTATAGGCAGAATTGAGGCGGACACGCCCTCATAGAGAGTTTCACCTGCTGGAACAATAATTTCTACCCATTTAGTTCCATTGTTTTTCCAAGAAAGATCCAACGCTGAATCTATCATTGCTTGGGTTCCTCCTGTAGGTTTTACTCTTGTCCAAAATGCTCCTTGATGAGCTGCCGCATCAGAAACCGTATTTGCTACAACCCGGTAAAGCGTTATAGGCTCCGTTGTCTTATATGCATAGTAAGTTTCACTTCTAAATGTCTGGGCTACCGTAGTCATGACTCCATTAGAATTTATTAATGGGGTCGCATGAAGAACACCACCGTGTCCCATCAGAGGTCCATGTCGAACAATATCCGTAATCCCAGACTCTGCCACATGAATCGCTGAATGAAGCCCATGCGTGGCCAATCCTCGAGCATGAAGAGCATGTCCGATTTTAATTAATCCTTTTACAGAATTCTTTAAAATCGTAGTTCCACCAGCAGTGGCAACACCTAAGACTGCAAAAGAACGGCTCGTCAGGTCTAATTCTGATCCATCAATCAGGGATTTACCTAAAAATGCCTCATAGCAATCTTTACCGAAGCCTACACCCGGAGTCAGTCCCATTGCTACGTCTAAAAAGGCTTTACCCATTTCTAAAGTGGATTGAGAAGCGCCCAATGTCTCTGAGAAATCGCCTTCTAAGTGCCCTTCTGTTATTTGTGCAGCTTCGGTTAACGATTCAATCCCTGCGTTTTGAATCGTTTTATAGATCATACTGTTTTCTTCGCTGAGATCCGAAGCAGTCGCGCGCGCAGCGTCTGTGGAGTATTTGTTAATGAGATCGAGGACTTTCTTCTTATCTAGAGTAAAAGTTCTCCATCCTGATACTTCCTGGGCTAGATCTCTTGCATCTGGCAAATGGGTTGCAATGCCGGTTTGAGCAGTATCCAGCAAGCGATCGAACATTCTTTGAGCCGCCTCTGCAATTCTTGCTTCTTGATAAGCTTGATTAATTTCAGGAAGAGGTTTTACAGTACAGCTTTGTGCTTCTAGATCCAGCACCGCCATGCGCTCTTCTAATTTGCGCTTTGCTTCGTCATATTCTCTAATTTTTGCTCGATGTCCCTCAATTCGTGCTTCAATATGAGAAACATCTAAAGGGGGTGATCGATGTCCCATGTTAGCAAATAATGTATTTACAGTGTTCGCAATACCAGCGCTTCCTGGAAAGCCTCCATATCCATAGCCACCTCCTGAACCACCCGAGCCCCCTTCACCACCGGGAATATCAATCCGTGCTGTGCCTTGACTCCCGTCTGGCATTTGAAACGTATGTGGCATTGCTAAAGCTGAAAGAGACGAAATGAAGCTTAAAAATAAAATAAGTTTTTTCATATTTTCCCCTTAAAAATATCTTCCTCGAATTGCAATTTCGCGCTCCTGCAATTCTTGTAAAATTGCGGGATCGGTTGGATTCTCTGGATCGAGGGAAATTCTTCCGTCATCTAAATAAGCGCCATACATCTCATTTATTTCTCGATTAATGATTGCGTCGAACTCAGCAACTCGACGCATGAAAAGCCTTGTACCTTCTGTTGCAGCAGCTTTGACTTCGATTGCAATCTGCTCTAGTCTGCGTTGTTCTTCTGCTGATTTTGCTAAGAAAGCTTGATGATCTTCACAGTCTTTCAATTGCGCTTCTCGTTCAATCTTTAAGTCGCAAAGTCTCCATGCAAAACCACCTGGAATAGCAGCGCTCCCTCCAGCCAGTAACCAAATAGGGTTCAAAGTCACAGCAGAAGCAATTCCTCCTCCAATTGCTGAAATTTTAGTCCACCATTCACCCGTACTTTTTGCTGCGTTACATGCGTCGTTTGCAATTCTCAATTTATCTTTTTCATGCTCACAAGCAGCAAAAGAATTGATGGCGAATGTAAACGCGACTAAGGATACTCCAACTTGAAGTTTAAGTTTCATATTTTACCTACTTCAATAAGAGCCAACCGAAGAATTGGCTCTTATTGAATAAAAAGTTAGAAAACGATGTGATTTGAGATAATAGTACTTAATGGAATTGTCTGATTTTTTCCACCGCTGCCCATGCTAAAGTCCACACATGCAACTCCAGCAAAAGAATATTGATGATTTATTTTAAGCGAATCTAATTCGGCCTGGCTAAACCCATCACCTTCTAGGTGAGTGCGTGCATCTCCATCAGAATCACAGATAAAGATCACAATAGCATAGACTAATTTGAAAGCGACTCGTCTTTCTTCAATAAAATACTGTTTCGCGGTTGGAAAGTATTCTGGATATTGAGCGACAATAGATGCTGTTTGATTAACAAAGTTTAATGTTTCACTTGGAGAATGGGCATGAATACTTGAAAAATTAGCATAAAGATTCCCCAAGTCTACACCAGCTTTATTTTTTATATCATCAGCTTCTTGTTTGATTCTTTTTTGTTCAGCAATCGTAGCGAGACGTTCGCGTTCCATGCGATCACGTTCTTGTTGCTGAAACCGTTCAAACGCATCCCTAGCATCATGCACAGCCCGCTCGTGCGCCGCACGCCTTAGACCTTCTTGGTTGTCTCTAAGCATTTGATCGTGAGCCTGAATTCGCCTTTGCTGATCAACCTGATTCTGGTTATGAACCATTCCAGTGCTATGATTATTACCGGCCATCGCAGAGGTAGCGAGGTAAAT
>CAIYTD010000108.1 GCA_903928955.1 Oligoflexia bacterium
GATGGCTATTCGTCTTAATGAGACCATTAAAACGAGCCTCGTAAAAAGTTATTCCGAAGTCACTAGATACTGAAACACCCTTTTTATGATAAACTACAACCAGCTCTCCTTTAGATTGGATATTTAAAATCCAATTATCTTCTTCAGGTGGAATCGAAAAAGAAAAGTCACGAGCTTGTGACGTCGAAATTATAATAATAAAAAATAGAGAAATAGCTAATATTTTTACAAACATTTTAATACTGCCTCCCCGCACAGATCAATGTCTGATCATAAATAATTACGAATGTAAATGCTTTTATATCCAATAGAGATTTTAATTGTTCAATGAAATTCTATACCACGAAAGACTTAAGCTAGACTCGAAGCTTTAGAGTCCGCAAAATATGGTATTGAGCCACACTACTCCCTCATAAATATCTTTTATTCATGTTCGAACGGCAGAATATGTTTTAAATTTTAAATCATTCTGGAAAACTCATTTTATGGAATATTCCCATGATTTTAGCCCATTTAAAGATACGGGCATGACGTCGACGGTTGGATCAGCTCAAGCAGCTCAAGGTCAGCCAGCCGATCTTTCCTTCTAATCTGAGAATTAATCCTGGTACATTACGGGCGTCATAATCGCGATAAAGTTACTCAACAATCATTCAAAAAAGTAATTCCAAACCGCTGGCAAAAGTGAGCTAATTAATTTTCTTAGTGACTTTAAGGTTAAGTGCTTAAAATTACTGGTAATAGCGGCGAGATTCGCACCCACGACGCCTCGTGTCCACTCATAAATAAATGACAGCGAGCTACTCTGCAGCAATTTAACGCATTTAATGACCATGCTGCATGATTTGAGACAGATTGGAATGGCCTTGCTGGTTTCAAGAAAGGAGCATTTTCCTTTGTTTCGCCAGACATACCATGGCAATAAAAACGATGGAGCGCTTTTCAAAGAAATATTCACTGCACTGGTTACTCGACTCAAGGCGCTCTCGCCGGAGATTAGTCGGGCTACTCTTGTTTTTGACAAAGGCAATAACTCAAAACAAACTTCAAACTGATTGATGCAGAAGAAGGCATTTACTACGTTGGAGGCTTGGTTTCATACTATTTTTAAAATTTAATACTGGAAGCAAACTTAAAATTTGAAATCACCGAGATCGACGGAAACCTGTCCCTGGTTATAAATCCTATTTTTCATTAATTGCCCCAGGACCGGTACTTGCTGAAATCCGTGCTTGCTCAGCGTACAGTTGTGGTAAATCCCTGAGCCAAACCACGATTTTCTGGAACCTATATGGAACCTTTTTTTATTTTTCAGATTTTCTATTATTTTGGAATTTAAGTTTAACTTATCGATTTAATTAAGCTTTTAATTGGTCGGGGCGGCGGGATTCGAACCCACGACCCCTTGCACCCCATGCAAGTGCGCTAGCCAGGCTGCGCCACGCCCCGACACTTATTAAATTTATAACTCCATTAGGGAATTATTTTAATTAAAAATGGAACTAACGCGATTGCAATCGCTTGAGTTCACTTTGATTACCCGATTTTACGGACGTTTACAATTACTTTACCTAAAGTTCTGACAGAAATTCGACAAAAACGCCTAAAACTAGATAAATCATTATTTTTTTTGTGAAGTTCCTAAAGACTCCAATAATACAAGCTACTACGCAGCTCATCCCAAGTATTGAGAAAATTTAATCAACTCATACCTCAGAGAGACAGCTTGACGTCCTTATATGGACCCGCTCGCTCTAGCAAGGGCTAGTTTCACATTTTTGACTTAAACAGAGTAAGACTGCTGCCATCTATCCGACCTTTGGTTGAGTAAATTTCCTCTGGCCCTGAGAAGGGATTCACGCTTTCTCTCCTCTTCACTGCTACAGTTCAAACTTCCACTTTTTTTGGTCTGAGTCTTTATAAAAAAAATGTCCCCTTTCTAGGAAAATGCGTTCAAATTTGTGAGTTAGCTCAAATTTATGGGCATGCATGGATCTTTGAAAATGCATGGGTTATGGAAAATTCTCACATTAGTGGCAGTGCCCAAATCGGAGGAAATACAGGTGTCTTTGGAAATGCTAAAATTTCGGGAAAAACTCGCACTACTGGAAATACCTTCATTCATGGCAACGCAAGAATATCTGAAGCAGCAATTATTTTCGAAAATGCGCTCATCTTCGGACATGCTCAAATCTCAGGAAATTCAAAAATTAAGGGAAATGTAGAAATTTACCATTCCCCTACTCCCACGATCTCAAGCGCGGACAGTCTGAAACGAGCTCATTTTCGGGACGTTAAAAGCAACTCCTGGGACAAATCCTTGACACGCCAACCGATTTACAATCACTTGAGATGTA
>CAIYTD010000109.1 GCA_903928955.1 Oligoflexia bacterium
AGGTATTACAAACTGTAGCTTTAGCCGGCACTCGCTTGAGAGCTTCTCACCTTCCTTCCTTAATGAAAGATTCAAAGGAGCTTCAGGAGCATCAAATTGTCATTGAGGGAATCTGCTCCTCTTTGAAGTCCATGGGATGCGTTATTGTAGAAGAGACCCAAGAGTTGGTATTGCCGACTCTGTCTCATTTGATGACTCCTATTCATGTAGATCTTCATTCGAATTCAGATCGTCTTTTTGAAAAAATTGTGAGAAATCTGCATCCTACTCCTGCACTCGGGGCTTTTCCACGGGAGGAGGGTATGCTTTGGTTAAAAGCGTATCAAAAATACCTAGATCGCGGCCGATTTGGTGCTCCTTTTGGACTTGTTTTAGATACGGGGGAGAGTATTTGTCTCGTCGGTATACGAAATATTCAATGGAAGAATTCTCAAATTTCTTTAGGTGCTGGTTGTGGAATCATTTCCATCAGCAAATGGGATCGGGAGTGGCTGGAAATTCAAGGAAAACTGGAGTCAGTGAAACGCTATTTTGGATGGTGAGGTAGATGTGAATTTAGAGTTAGCTGAGCATATTTTAGATGAACTTCGCGCTTACGGAGTTTGTGAAATTTGTATTTGCCCTGGAGCTAGAAATGCTCCATGGGTTGCTCTTCTTTCTTCCTCATGGAACGAGAGTGAAAATCTATTTCGAACTTATTTTTTTTTTGAAGAGCGTTCTGCAGCTTTTTTTGCACTGGGAAGAATTCAGGTCACTCAGCGTCCGGTTGCAGTGGTTACTACGTCAGGAACGGCAGCGGGGGAGCTTCTTCCTGCTGCTATGGAGGGCTATTATGCGGGCTTGCCTTTAATTTTACTGACAGCAGATCGTCCTCGAAGATATCGAGGACCAGGAGCTCCTCAAACTGCAGAACAAAAGGGTATCTTCGGAGTGTATGTTTCAGTTTCTTTGGATGTAGAGGGACCCGAAAGGCTGGACTTGAAGACGATCATTCCGGATCGGCCCTTGCATATTAATGCTTGTTTTGATGAACCCCTTTTAGGTCGAAAAACTTTTGTCCAGAAGAATGAACAGAGTTCCTTAGATCAGGCGACTCATTTCTTGCGGCGGACTGCTGTCCCTTTATTAAAAGGGATGGAGGAGATGAAAGAATTTTTAAAGAAGGTGAAAAATCCTATTATTATTGTAGGAATGTTAGGTTCTGAGGAGCGTGAATCAGTGATTCGGCTTCTTTTGAAGTGGAGAGTGCCTACTTATTTTGAAGCAATTTCTGGGCTGCGTGAAAATGAAAAAATGGATTCTATTCGGATTTGTTTTTCAGATCGAATCATGGAAAATGCATCAAAAGGAAAATATCCAGTAGATGGTTTTGTGAGAATAGGAGGAATTCCTACGTTGCGATTTTGGCGCGATCTTGAGTCTCGCTATTCAAATTTTCCGGTTCTTTCTTTGACATCGCTTCCATTTTCTGGTTTAGCTCGCCCTTCTGTCAGTGTTCATGGGTCGCTGCCTCTTCTTTGTCTTCAAGTAGAAGAGGCGTTGTACTTTATGAAAAGTAGTGGGAGTTTCAATTCTTTTGAAGAATTTTTAAAGCATGATCAGTTACAATCCGCTTGCCTGAATCAACTTCTTTTGTCTGAGCCTTGTTCTGAGCCCGGACTGATTTTCTCACTATCTAAAAAAATTCCGTTAGGAGCTCAAATTTATCTTGGGAATAGCCTCCCTATTCGGGAATGGGATCTTGCAGCTGTGCGCGAAAATAGGCAATTTCAAGTTTGGGCATCGAGAGGTTTAAATGGAATCGATGGCCAAGTTTCGACGTTTCTAGGTTTTGCTGATGAGAATCAGAAAAACTGGGCATTGATTGGAGATTTGACAGCACTTTATGATTTGTCAGCACCTTGGATTTTATCTGAAATGTCTTCGTTCTTTATTAGGATTATTGTTATAAA
>CAIYTD010000110.1 GCA_903928955.1 Oligoflexia bacterium
AGAAGTACTTCAGCAAGCAGGGTATCAAGCTGTTCAAGAAGCTCAGGCTTTGGCTCAAGCGGGTTTTGATGGGGTTTTTTTAGAGAATTTTGGAGATGCTCCTTTTTATAAGTCTTCTGTTCCTCCAGAGACGATCGCCTGCATGGCTATTATTGCTGCTGCCGTAAGAGAAAGCGTCTCGATCAAAATCGGAGTCAATGTTTTGAGAAATGATGCCCGATCTGCTCTTGCAATTGCTGCAGTGACAGGATGTGATTTCATTCGAGTGAATGTCTTATCTGGGGTAACAGCGACAGATCAAGGGATCTTAGAAGGTCAAGCTGCTGAACTACTTCGGGAACGTGACCGACTCCGTGTTGAGACTCTGATTCTTGCCGATGTGCATGTCCAGCACGGGACTTCCTTGTCTTCGTCTGATTTGGGCTTAGCCATTGAAGAGGTGGCTTTACGCTCACTGGCGGATGCTGTGATTATTACAGGCAAAACAACAGCTAGAGCAGTTCCTTCTGATTTACTCCAGATTGCAAGTCAGGTAGCTCGATCCTATAAGATCCCACTTTTTATTGGAAGTGGTATCAGTCAGGATCAGCTCAAAGAGATAAGGCCATGGGTAGAAGGTATTATTGTGAGTTCTGCTCTGAGAAAGGGAGGTAGGGCTGGTGCTGCTCTGGATATCAAGCGTGTTCGAGAGTTTGCAAAAGAATTTTCTAAAATCCGCCGTCGATCGACTCCAGTTCCTTCCCATCGCACTAAAAAGAAAACGAGAAAGAAAAAATGAAAAAGAAGGGGGGGCTAGGTAAATTTTTTTTAAAAAAATTCAGTCGACTTCAGAAAAAAAAGTCAACTCAGAAAATTTTTCGCCGTCAACTTTCTTTATCTCAGATGCACTTGAGTATTGAGAAAAAAAAACAGGATTTTGCAGTCACTGTAGTTCCCCTTCCAACTCCGATTCTATCTCCCGTTTTAGCTCCATCTCTTCCTGTCCCTCTACCTGTTTCTGTAGAGAGTTCGGCATTCTCACTTTCGATTCGAGAGTTTCTTAAACCCAATGATCACCTGCGGCAAAGTATTGAAGCCTTTCTTCTAGATCAACGCTCGCCTCATACTCGCCGTGCTTATTCTAAGGATTTAAAAAGACTGGTCAAGTTTTTGCATTCTCGAAATCATTCAGAAAATTGTGAGAAGATCAATCGAACGCTGCTCATTGCTTACAAAGACTCTTTGGTCTCTGAAGGGTTAGAGCACACAACCGTGGATCGACATCTAGCCACCTTGAGAAGTTTTTTTAAGTGGCTAGTCGATGATGGAATTTTAGATAAAAGTCCAGCGGATGGAGTCAGATTTTTGAATCCTAAAAGGATTTCTAGGACAATTGGTTTTTCTGATGAAGAAGTAAAAAAGATTCTATCCCTACCTAACTTACATTCAAAGACCGGCGCCCTTCATTACGCTATCCTTATGGTTCTTTTTTATTGTGGCCTCAGACGATCGGAAGTGTGCGCTTTGCGTACTGTGAATATAGGGGTGGAAAGAAATCAAAATGTTCTTCGCTTGAGAGGAAAAGGGAACTCTGAAAGAATGCTTGTGATGGTTCCTGCTGTTTATAACGCAATAAAATACTATTTTTACATTACAAGAAGATCTTTCGATTCTGCAGACACATTTCTTTTTGCACCGCTTAAAAATAATCGAACAGGAGAGATTAAGAAACCCTTAGATCCATCCATGATCTTTTATGTCGTTACTAAATATGCCCGTTTGGCCGGAATTTCTAATCGAGTGTCACCTCATTCCTGTAGGGCCACAGCAATTTCTAATGCAAGAGATCACCATGTTCCCGATCGAGCTATTCAGGAGTTTGCTGGTTGGGCTTCTCCAGATATGATTACCCGTTACGATAAACGAAAAACTTCTGTAGAAGATTCTGCAGCCCATTCCATTACCTATGGAAGTGAAGAGCGAACATTTCCAGAATTATCATCTCTTTCTCCACAGAGTGAGTTAAAATAGCTGAGGTATTGAGGACTATCCAAGAGGTTATTTTTTTCTTTCCTACTCAGCATGTCATGACAGAGCTGTGAATGAGGACCTACACATCTTCTGATCCATTCTTTTTGCAATTTTCGTTTAGAAGGATCACCTACTTGAAGACATGCAAGTGTGGGATCTAAAGTTTGACAGAGATCAAGCATTGCTTTAAGAGCTGTTGTTCTGACTCTTTTGTCGAGTTTAGGCTTTAAGCAGGGTACGGAGATTCTTTTAGTAAACCAATTATAATTTTTCTCCATGAGTATTCCATGATTTTCAGCCATCATAGAGTCAAAAGTTTTCATTACAAGATCATTTCCTAATCTTTTTGTAAGCATGAAAAAATTAAT
>CAIYTD010000111.1 GCA_903928955.1 Oligoflexia bacterium
GTTTAGTTGATAGTTCTCCTTCTAATATACTTTATTGCGGAAAAGATTTAATTATTAAATACATGAATCATTCCAGTCGTAAAACTCTTCAAAGTCTTGAAGAGCTGCTGCCAGTAAGTGTAGATAAAATTGAGGGCAGTAGTATTGATATTTTTCATAAAAATCCTTCGCATCAAAGAAAAATTCTTGCAAATGATAGAAATTTACCAATCAGAACAACGATTCAATTAGGAGAAGAAAAGTTAGATCTTTTGGTAACTGCTCTCTATGATCAAAATAAAAGTTATGTTGGGATGATGGTGGTTTGGGATGTAGTAACCGAAAAATTAAAAAATGAGGTGGAACTCGCTCGCATTAAATCTATGATCGAGAATGCCCCTATTAATGTCATGTGTGCCAATAAGGATGGTATTGTCCTTTATTTAAACCCAAAATCGGTGCAAACCTTAAAAACTATTGAAAAACATCTCACTGTTCGGGTGGATGAGATTGTGGGGGGAAGCTTTGATGTTTTCCATAAAAATCCTTCTCATCAGCGTAGGATTATTTCGGATGAACGAAATCTTCCTGTAAGTTCCATCATTGAAGTAGGTGGTGAGAAGTTGGACCTTTTAGTGAGTCCGATGAGAGATCAAACCGGAAAGTATATGGGGCCGATGGTTACTTGGAGCCTGGTCACCGAGAAACTTAAACTAGATCAGGAAATGGCAAAAATTCGTTCTATGATGGAAAATGCTCCAATAAACGTTATGTATTGCGGTTTAGATTTAAAAATTTCCTATCTGAATCCAAAAAGTAAAGAGACTTTAAAGTTGGTAGAGCGGCATTTACCTGTCTCAGTTGACAGAGTTTTAGGGCAAAGCATTGATATTTTTCATAAAAGCCCGGATCATGCGCGCCGTCTTCTTTCAGATGATAAAAACCTACCTATTCATTCTAAAATTCATATAGGGGATCAGACTCTGGGTTTATTAGTTTCAGCAATTTATGACTCAGATCGAAAATATATGGGAGCCATGGTCACTTGGGAGATCATTACTGCTAAGTTAGACTTGATGAAGATTTTAGATGAGACTGCATCTCAGTTGGGCGCAGCGGCAGCCGAACTTTCTGCAACTGCTACTCAAATGGCCAAAAATTCGGATCGGACGAGTCAAGAATCTAATTCAGCAGCAGCAGCAGCAGAAGAGGTTTCTAGAGGTGTAAAAACAGTCGCCACCAATACTGAAGAAATGGCAGCGTCCATCAAGGAAATTGCGCGTTCTTCCAGTGATGCAGCGAATATGTCAAAAGAAAGCTTGGCATTGACTCAGGGGACCAATAAGACCATTAATCAATTGGGAGCAAGTAGTCAGGAAATTGGGAATGTAATTAAGGTTATCAGCTCCATTGCGCAACAAACCAATCTTTTAGCCTTAAATGCTACGATTGAGGCAGCGAGAGCAGGTGATGCAGGCAAAGGCTTTGCTGTAGTCGCGAATGAGGTCAAAGAACTGGCGAAACAGACGGCTAAAGCAACAGAAGAGATTACCGCTAAAATTGGTACGATTCAGCGGGATTCACAAGGCGCAGTAGATGCCATTGGGGGAATTTCCAAGGCGATTGAAAAATTGAATGGTATTGCAGTATCCATTGCAGCTTCTGTTGAGGAGCAAACTGCAACTACCAATGAAGTGTCTCGAGTAGTTCAAGAGTCTAACAAGGGTGTAGAAGGCATTGCTCAAACAGTGAAGGTTGTTTCTGCTGCTGCCAAGGAAAGTTCGGCTGGAGCAAGTCAAACTCTGACTGCAGCTAATAGTTTGACTCAGCTTGCTGAGAAGCTTAAAGATTTAGTTAAAAAGATTGAAATTTAGTTTATGAAAATACTGATTGTCGATGACTCAGTAGTTTTTAGAAGTACCATTAAATTGGCATTGAGTGGAATTCCGGATATTGAAGTTACTGGGACCGCCAGTAATGGTAAATTTGCACTTGCAAAGCTTGAAACAAATCCTGTGGATTTGATTATTTTGGATTATGAGATGCCGGAAATGAATGGACTAGAAACTCTTCGGGAGCTTCGAAAGAAAGATCAGCAGACCCGAGTCATTGTTTTTTCATCTCAGACCATGAGCGGAGCGGAAAAGGCATTAGAAGCTCTCAGAAATGGAGCAGATGACGTTCTTCCTAAAACGGTGAACTCGGGATCTTCCAGTGAGAGTATTACTGAGCAGATTCGAGCTGATTTGCTGCCGAAGGTCCTTCAGTTTCTCGCAAAAGGCACTTTTCAGCCCAAGCCTACTCGTATTGAACCTCTCTTGAGTTCTCTTCCTGGATCAGTTCAAAAAGAGAAGTTTTCTCAGAATAGTTTAGTTTATTTTAAGCCAGAAATCATTTTGATTGGGTCTTCGACGGGTGGTCCCAATGCGCTTGAAGTCATATTTAAGGAATTAAGAATGCCTGTGCGTTGTCCTATATTGATTGTTCAGCACATGCCTCCTGTGTTTACTCAGTGCTTGGCTGAGCGGCTTCAGGAGATTACAAAAATATCTGCCGGAGAGGCAAAACAAATGGAAGTGCTTCGGCCAGGTCAGATCTATATGGCTCCAGGTGATTATCATATGACTCTTTTTCGAGATCAGGGACAAATTAAATTGAGATTAGATCAAGGGCCACAGAGGAATTCAGTACGTCCAGCAGTGGATCCTCTTTTTGAGACGGCCTCTGAGATCTATGGTAATAAATGTATGGGATTTATACTGACAGGAATGGGAGAAGATGGGGTAGTAGGTGCTACTGCAGTTAAAAGATGTGGCGGAGGAATCATGATTCAAAATGAAGCCTCCTGTGTCGTATATGGGATGCCTGGGTCTGTTTTTGAGGCAGGAGCTTATGATGCTATTGGTGATCTTCAACAAATAGGGGCCGCGCTGAAGCGTTTCTGTGCTTAGTGTTTTTAATTAAAAAAGGAGGCCTCTTATTTTTAAAACAACAGTTCAATGGGCCTCTTTAGCTGGAAAAACTGCACTTCTGAGTATTTTGAATCGCGATCGGGCTCGGAAGTACCTTCTTGAGAGTTTAAATGCGATCCCTGGTATTCCTTCTAAGATTGGCCAATTTTTAGCTTCTCACGACACTCCGATTGATTCTAGATCACTTTCTTCGGGACTCCCTGTTTCTGCTGTGAGAGAGATGATTCAAAATTTACATCCTGAATTATATTCGGATCTATTGGAGCTCGATCCTAAGCCTATTACTGCTTCTATTGGTCAGGTGCATCAAGCTGTTTTACGAACGGGTGAGCGAGTTGTAATTAAGATCCAGTTACCAGGAGTAAAGGAAGAAATTGAGAATCAGTTAGAGTTTCTTTTTCAATCGGCTCGGTGGTCACCTGCGGCTCAATTTGGTTTAGATCGAGAGGCATATCGGACTTATTTTTTAGAAAAACTTAATCAAGAAACAAATTATATTTTAGAAGCACAACATCAAATTCATTTTAGAAAAATTTGGGCCTCTTTTCCTCATATTGTTATTCCCATTGTTTATGAAAAATATCTTCATCCAAAAATTCTTGTTCAATCGGATGAGCCTTCGCTGTCGCTTTCTGAGGTGAAAGGGCTTTCTGAAGATCAAAAGCAGGCTTGTGCTATTCAAATTACATCCTATATGTTGCGCTCTCTTTTTTTACAGGGCTGTATTCATGGTGATCTGCAACAGCAGAATTGGGGATACCGTGTTCTAGAGGATCAATGGATCCTATATGATTTTGGGTCGACCCTTTATCTTAATCAGAACCAAATAACTGCACTTCGATCTCTCTTAATTTTAGAGAAGAATCCGTTAAAAACCTTAGAATTATGGGTTCAATTGGGTTTTGATCGAGAGAAGCTAGGCCCTATTCTTCCCGAACTTCAGGAGTTAACTTCTATCCTGATGGCGCCTTTTTCTCAGACAGAGTTGTGGAGACCAAAAGAAGGGAAGGTGGGTGAACAGATAGGATCTCTTTTGGGGCAGAATAAGTGGTGGTTTCGAACCGCAGGGCCGCCCTGGTTCTTAGCATTAATGAGAACAGTTTATCTGGCAGTTCAATGTTTGGAGCAATTGGATGTAGCCATTCCGCTTAAGGCCCAGTATGAAGAGCTTTTAGGCCCTATTGACCTTTCTTTGAAGCTTTTTTCTTCTTTTGATAGTCAGGTTTCTAGGAGTTTTTTACATGTAGTTGTTCTTGAGAACGAAGAAGAAAAAATTCAAATTTGCATGCCTGTTCATGCGGTGGATCGTTTAGAGCAGTTGATTCCAGATGATTCCAGAATAAAGATTGAAGCATTGGGCTATGACCTCTATTCTATTAAATTGAAAGTTCAAGCAAGCGGCTATTGTGCTCAGGTCTTGTTTGAAGCAAGAATGGATCAAAAACTCTATAAAATATGGATTTCTTAATAGTTTTAAAATTTCTTCTATAAATGTTTTTAAGTATCTAATTTCATAATATAATTAAAAAATGACAGCTAGTGACAGTAAAAATTTTGTAATTATTTGTGTAGATGACGAGCCTGATGTTTTGCAGTCTGTGTCATTAGTGGTGAAATCACTTGGATATAAATCTATATCATTAAGTGATCCAAATGAAGTTCTTAAAACAGTTATAGAGAATGAATTAAATTTAGCTTTAATTATATCTGACTTCAATATGCCAGGATTAAATGGTTTTGAATTAAGAAAATTAATTATAGATAAATATTCATATATTCCATATGTTATTTTATCTGGATTTGTTTCAAGAGAAATGGCTTTAACTGGAATAAATTTAAAGATCGCTCAATTCTTAGAAAAACCTTACTCTCGTGAGTCCCTAGTAGAATCAATTCAAACTCAAAGCGCA
>CAIYTD010000112.1 GCA_903928955.1 Oligoflexia bacterium
ATATATTGGAAATACTTTTGAGAATATACGTAGGACTCTTTTGAGATATTCAGAATATTCAACTCTTAGGGAAATTTTGTTTCAATATTATTATTTTTAATTTATTAAAAGACGCGATGAAATTTAAATCAATTACTAAAGCTATGCTGATGACGGCAGGTTTAGGCACTCGGCTTCGTCCATTTACCCTATTGAAAACTAAAGCATTGCTGCCTCTTTTAGGAGATCCTATTTCCCAATATACGATCGATTCTCTTGCGTATTGTGGTGTAAGTTCTGTTGTGGCTAATCTTCATCATCATTTTGAAAAAAGTAGGGTAGGACTTTCTTGTCTTGATTTTCATGGTGGTCAACTTTCACTCAGCGATGAATCGGATTGTATTTTAGGAAGCGCGGGCGGAATTAGAAAAGCAATTCATCATTTTGGAAACGATCCATTTTATTTAGCAAACGCAGATGTGCTTTGTGATATTGACTGGACAGCATTGGCGCGTCAGCATCATCGATTACGTTCTCAGTGGGGAGTGTCTCTTACTTTAGCAATTTTTCCAAAAGGTCCAAGTGGTGGTGCATATCGTGAAATTCAATTAGATTCTTCAGGTCAACTTATTTTAGGCTTAGGCGATGTCATGCCGTATCGACCCTTTTTTGTAGGAGCAGCAGTACTTGAACCTGAAGCATTCTGGAGTTTACCAGCTGAGAGTCCTGCTGATTTCATAGATACTATTCTTAGGCCTGCAATACAGAGGGGGAAAGCGGGTGCATTTCTGACTTCAGGAAGTTGGTATGACATAGGCACACCTGAACTTTGGCTGAATACCCATCTTCAGATGATTAATCGTATGGAGATCGGGAATTTTCCAAGTCCTATCTCTCGCCTTTGGAAGAATAGGATTGAAAGTACGAATTGGCGATTCGGCGAAAGAGTGTGGATTTCTAAAAAATCTCGTCATCTTTTATTGGGAAAAGAATCCATTGTATCACTTTTCGATTGGGCTGCTCCCATGTATTGGGATGGAAGAGGGGAAAAATTAATTCGGGCTCCGAAAAATTGTGGGCCTCAAGCTGTTGTCTACGGAGATCCTTCAAATAGCTTAGATCTGAAGAATGGAATAGGTTTTGGAGAGTATTGGGTCAGTTGCCTTCCTATTCAGAATCAAACCCTGGCGTTGACAAATTCTTGAACTGCATGGAACTATGAGAAAATGACGGTGATCTCAGTTCCATTGGGTCTGCGGTTTGCAACTTTAACACTTTTTTTGAGTATACCCTTTATTGCCATTGAGGTTGTGATTGTGACTCAGGCGCCTTGGTGGAATCTTCCCTATCGGAGTATGGGTTATTGGTCTTTAGCATACGCACTGATTTGTATTCCTATTTCTATCTGGCTTTGGAGCGCAAAAAGATCGGCCTATTCTATTGTTGTGGTGCTTTCAGTGGTTTGGATTGTGGTAAGCGCTTGGACTGCTATTAAGACGCGATACCCCGCATTGGGTTTTTTTGTAATATTTCTATTAGGCTTTTTTTGTCTTGTTTTACCTTGGATTAGAAATGAAATGAATCGATCTTTTTTTAATCCTCAATTAATGTGGTACCAAAGTTTGCCTAAACCTATTCCAGGATTGAAATGTCAGCTAGCGAATGGGGAAAAGGTGCTTGATTTAAGGGTTAGCCGAATTGATATTGACGGTGCCTTTATCTTTTCCTCAGATGATCAAAGAAGAATTTCGACTTTTCTTGCTTCGGTAAATTCGGGGAAAACTCTCGAAATGCTGTTTAGGTTTAGGGATTGTCAGGTGAGTTGTAATGGTAATCCTATTTTGCTTGTTGGTAAAGGTGTTGGGGTAGGGGTTCAATTTATCGAACTGTCTGCGGATCTCAGAAAAGAGGTTGGCGATTTTGTGGAGATGCTAAGAGGTGGTGGGTATATTTAGTGCTATGAATTAGTGAATAAGTATAGCTGACGCATAATTCATACTATTAATTGCAGAATAAATAAAAACACTTGTAAAATTAGCGTTTCCAACTCCAGTTAAAGTGTAATTAGTACTACCGCTGGTAGATGAAAGTGGTAAGTCGTTAAATTGCTGATTTGGGCTAGCATTGATTTTGATAAAAAGACCTGTTTCATGAGGGGCATTTAAGCTATCTAATCTTAAAATGAAATTATATTGATTATTAGTTGAAGTGAAAATCATAACTGTTCCTGATATTGATTTCCCATTGAGGGCAGTGAGTTGCCCTTGATAAAGCGGAGTTCCAGAAGGGATAGGATTGTTTGAGCCTGTTCCGCCTCCTAATTCTATATTAATTCCGCTGGCACAATCTGTTAGTACTATAAATGAAAAAAATAAAAAAATAATTACTTTAGCTGCGTTGTAAGTTTTCCGGGAAATTTGTTCCATTGCCATAAGCTTAAGTATATTGCTTGTTCGTTGAAGTGCAAGTAAGCTCAAGAATCCATGGTGTTTTTCATTATTTTGATGCGAATTTTTCTTATTGCTGTCATGTTCTCTTTACCTAGTGTGCTCGTGGGTTTAGCTGCCTTTGGTATGAAAGGGGCTGGGATTGGGATTTTTTCTACTCTTTTAGGCCTAATTATTGTTGGGCTATCCTCTGAGCGAGGAATTGCGGGTATTTATCTCGTTCATTCTAATATACCTCAAGGTCTGTCTCGCTCGCTTGAAATAGCATTGCAATCACTTAACGTTAAAAGAGTTCCTCAGCTCGTAATTGTTTCTGAAACTTTACCTCATGCATTAGTAGTGAAAAGCTTAGGGGGGCATGGGACTATTTTTTTAACTCAGGGATTAATTTCTATTCTGAATGAGCAAGAGTTAGGGGCAGTTTTATTATTGTGTCTTGCCAGATTAAAGGAGAAGAGCTTAGTTTTTCAAAGTTTTTGTTCGATTTTAATGATTTGGATTTTAAATTTTGCTCCAAAGTCGTGGGTTAATCTGATTTTTAGAGAACGATCGGTTACGTCTGTAGATGAAGAATTCCTAAATCCGATTTCAGGAGTCGGCTTTTTTATTCTTTTTCCACCTGTGAATATCTTATTACGTTTGAGTAAATCTAGATTTTTTAAGCAAAATAAGATTGTTTGCGAGGAACAGTATTTTTCTGCTACGCGAAAAATAGCTCAATCGATTCACATTTGGGGTTCAAGAAGAGGACAAACGGCTGTAAATTTCGGTTTAATAGATCCAGGATCTGGAAAAATGCTTTTCCCTTACACATGATCTTGAGGTAAATCGTAAGATGATGACAAATGATCTGCTTAAAATAGACCTTACGACATTTTTTTTATCCATTTCTTCAGCTGCTTTTATGGGCCTTGGGATCGTTCCAACCCCAGTTGGGGGGGGGCGGAGTTTGGATCTTGAGCTTGCTCGTCAGAATATCGATCTTCTCGAGCTGATGTATGAGAAGACTCAAGGAAATCGTAGTCCAGAAGAAGATCGACTTATTGAACAACTTCTTTTTGAAACGCGTATGACATTTGTTGAAAAGCTCAAGGAACTGAAACGAAAAGAGTAAAACTTAAAGAGTATAGGACACTATTCATATGTTGATACGAAATTTGGTTCAGGTTTTAGTTTGCTTCGGTCAGTCGGCGTTTCTTCCTCTTGTATTTGCATCTCAATCAGTTGTGAGCCCCGTGGGTTCAAATGTTTTTGTGAATTTATCGAAATTAATAGTTCCTTCGGTTGTAAATATCTCTACACTGACGACTGTAAAAAGTCCTTTTTTACAAGGAAATTCAGATGATGTTTTAAGGAAATTTTTTGGAGATCTATTTCGTCAGTACCATAGGGAAGGTTCTAGAGGCGAGGATGAAGAGGATGGTGCTCCTCCTCTTGCGCCTCCGTCTGGTCGTTCTCCTAAAGCGATGTCATTAGGAACAGGCTTTATTGTAGATTCGAGTGGACTTATATTAACAAATAATCATGTGGTTGCCGATGCGGATGAGATTAAAATTTTCTTTACAGAGTCTAAAGACGAACAGGCTTCAGATGCTGAAGTAGTTGGACGAGATCCCGATCTAGATATTGCATTAATTAAGGTTAAAAATAAACGAGAAATGATTCCAGTCTTGCTAGGGGATTCCGATTTACTCGAAGTTGGGGAATATGTGTTGGCTGTAGGAAATCCTTTTGGACAAGGACATTCAGTGACTCATGGAATTATTTCAGCTAAGGGTCGGCCTGCTCCCGATTTTCCACTGGCCAGTTATCTGCAGACAGATGCCCCGATTAATCCAGGTAATTCAGGGGGACCTTTGATTAATTTGAAGGGCGAAGTGATTGGTATCAATAATGCGATTGATCAACGAGCGCAGGGTATTGGCTTCGCAATTCCTATTAATTTGGTAAAAAAAATACTTCCACAGTTGAAAGCGAATGGAACAGTCGCTCGAGGGTATATTGGAGTTTTAGTTGATAATTTAACTCTAGAAATTTCAAAAAAAATGGGACTTTCAAAAGATTTACATGGGCCTATGGTGACTCATGTTTATCCATCTGAGCCAGCGGACAAGGCTGGGATTCAACCTTATGATATTATTTTAGAATTTAATGGAAAGGCTATCCAATCTGGAAGTGATCTCATTTCAGCGGTAACTGCAGTAGGAGTAGGCGAGTGGGTACCAGTAAAAATATTTCGCGGTAATAAGGAAAAGTCTTTGAAAATCCAGGTCGGTCAAAGGCCTGGAGCACTCCAAGCTGCAAGCCAGCAAAAAGAAGAGAGTAAGAAGGGAAAAGGACTAAAAAGAAAACCTACCGCTCATTTAGGAATGACATTGGAAGATATTACTCCCGAAATAGCGAAAGATCTGGGCACTTCTGCAAAAACAGCAGGTGTAGTTGTACAGAATCTTGTTTATGGAGGACCCGCTGATAAGGCAGGCTTTCAGCGTGGGGACATTATTTTAGAAGTGGATCGGAAACCCTTAAAAGATGTAGATCAGTTTTATTCTATTGTTAAGGGTAGTAAAAGTTATCTGATCAGGGTTCGACGAACTGACTCACAAGGCCATGAAGCTTTTGCTGTGTTAATATTAGATTTAAAAGACTGAAGAGTAGTCTCGATCTTGACGTTACCGATTTCAATGCCATTTTATACACTATAGATCTGCTACGTACGGCAACTCTAAAGGAGATTAAAATGGTACCGAAATTAACTCGTTCCGCACAGGAATCATTACAGCAAGCGCAAGCTGAGGCAATTCGACGGGATCATCAAGAGTTGCAGCCTGAGCATTTACTTTTTGCGATGTTGAACGAAGAAGAAGGCGCGATTGTCCCTAATATTTTACAGCTTGCTGGAGTGAGCTTACCTGCTCTAAAAAGCCGGTTGAACAGTCGCTTGGAAGCTATGCCTAGAGTCTCCGGAGGGGGTGCTCAAATCTATGCTTCTCCTGCATTCAATCGCATTCTGGTCTTAGCAGAGGATGAAGCTAAGAAGTTAGAGGATGAATATGTTTCTGGGGAGCATTTTCTATTAACCCTATTTGTTCCGGCCTTGAAAGATTCGGAAGCTTCAAAAGTTTTAATTTCTGGAGGTTTAAATCGAGAGGCGCTTTTGGCTGCGGTCCAAAAAGTAAGGGGGGGTGCTAAGATTCAAGATCCAGAGCCGGAAGGAAAATATCGGGCGCTCGAGCGCTATTGTAGAGATTTAACTGATCTTGCTCGAAAGCAAAAATTAGATCCAGTCATTGGAAGAGATGAAGAAATTCGGCGAGTGATGCAAGTTCTTTCAAGAAAAACAAAAAATAATCCAGTTTTAATAGGCGAGCCAGGTGTAGGTAAAACCGCAATTGCTGAAGGTTTGGCATTAAGAATAAGTCACGGAGATGTTCCTGAAACTTTAAAGGATAAGAGGCTGATGGTATTAGATTTAGGTGCTCTTATTGCGGGGGCTAAGTTTCGGGGCGAGTTTGAAGAGAGGCTGAAGTCTATTTTAAAGGATGTCACTGCTGGTGCAGGGCAAGTTATTTTATTTATTGATGAACTTCATACATTGGTGGGCGCTGGAGCCGCAGAGGGCGCTATGGACGCTTCTAATATGTTAAAACCTGCCTTAGCTCGTGGGGAGTTAAAATGTATCGGAGCTACAACTCTTGATGAATATCGTAAACATATTGAAAAAGATGCTGCATTGGAGCGCAGGTTTCAGCCGGTCCTTGTAAAGGAACCGACAGTGGAAGATACAATTAGTATTTTAAGAGGTTTACGAGAGCGTTATGAAGTGCATCATGGAGTCTCCATTCGCGATGCTGCTTTGGTTGCAGCAGCAACATTATCGAATAGATATATTACAGAAAGATTTTTACCTGATAAAGCGATTGATCTGGTAGATGAAGCTGCGTCAAAATTAAGAATGGAGATCGATTCTCGTCCTGAAGAAGTCGATCAATTGGAGCGTCGCATATTACAATTGGAAGTAGAGAGGCAGGCGCTGAAGAAAGAAAAAGATCCTTCTTCATGTGATCAACTAGTTCATCTTGAAGTGGATTTATTGGGACTGAAAGAAAAAAGTAGTTGCCTAAAAGCCCAATGGGAGAAAGAGAAAAAAGAGGTTAATGCTATTAAGTCACTGAAAGAACGCATAGAGCGAGTGAAGCTTGATTCAGAGGCTGCAGAGCGTCAAGGAGCCCTTGAAAAGGCCGCTGAGCTGAGGTACGGGCAACTCATTCTCCTGCAGAAAGAACTGGATGAAATTATGAAAAAGGAAGGTTCTCGCAAGGAAGTCATGACTTTACTGCGTCAGGAAGTAACTGAGAATGATATTGCAGAGGTAGTTGCTCGTTGGACAGGAATTCCAGTAGCTAAGATGCTGGAAGGGGAACAAAAAAAGCTTTTAAATATGGAGGAGCGCTTGGGTAATCGAGTAGTAGGCCAAGTCCAGGCAATTGCTGCAGTAGCCCATGCTGTTCGTCGTTCTCGTATTGGTTTGCAAGAAAAACATCGCCCAGTCGGATCATTCCTTTTTTTAGGACCTACCGGTGTAGGTAAAACTGAAACTGCCAAGGCATTGGCTGAATTTTTATTCGATGATGAACAAGCCATGATTCGATTGGATATGAGCGAATATATGGAAAAACATTCCATTGCTCGTTTAATTGGTTCACCTCCTGGCTATGTTGGTTATGAAGAAGGAGGTTCACTGACAGAGGCTGTCCGGCGCCGGCCTTACTGTGTAGTGCTTTTAGATGAAGTGGAGAAGGCTCACTCAGATATCTTCAATCTATTTTTACAGGTTTTAGATGACGGACGTGCCACAGATGGTCAAAGTCGAACAGTGGATTTTAGTAATGCACTCATAATTATGACCTCTAACCTAGGGGGGCAGCTGATTTTGGAGGAAAAAGATGCTGCTCAGAGGGAAAAAAGAGTAATGGATCTTGTGCGACAGCATTTCCGACCTGAATTCTTAAATAGGATTGATGAAGTTGTTATTTTTTCTCATTTAGAAAGAGATCAGATCAAAAAAATTGTTCACCAGTATATAGCCAAGTTAAATGAAATGATTCGGGAAAGGGGACTTGAATTGGAGCTCAGCCCGCAGGCTGTGGATTTGATCTGTGAGAAAGGATACGATCGCGATTATGGAGCACGGCCTATGAAAAGAGTTTTTCAACGAGAAATTCAAAATTTGCTTGCAATTGAAATTTTATCTGGGAAATTCCTGCCGGGCACTCTGATCTCAGTAGATGTTCTCAATGGAGAATTTATGTTAACTCCTAAACAGTCAAAAAGAGTATCTTGGAATAAGTGATTTAGAATTAAGTTTAATTTTATTAGTTTAATATACTTGTTTGATATCTTTCAGACTCTCTTCTACAATAGTGATTAAGGATTCTCATCTTCAAGGATGAGATTGGGAGGGGGTCGCAATGGATATTACTGAAGTGAAGGTGTTTCCTGTTGATGAGGAAAAGCTGAAAGCTTATATTACGATTGTTATAGATCATTGCTTTGTTGTGCGAGATCTAAAAATAATTAGTGGTGCTGCTGGGCTTTTTGTTGCAATGCCTAGTAAACGCCGAAAAGATGGGACATTTAAAGATCTCGCTCATCCGTTGAATCAGAGTACTCGGGCTACCATGGAAGAAAAGATCTTAAAAGCCTATCTTGCGGAGATTAAAAACACGGAGAATAGGACTTCTCGGAGTGCAGAAGAAGCAGAAAACGCTGATACAACAAAGGAAACTCGGTAAAAAAAAGAATTCATGAACAAGTTGCTTTGCTCGACCTTTCGGCCTATGATAAGCAGTCAAATAAGTTGGGGTGTCGGCAAGTGGCTAAGCTAGCGGATTTTGATTCCGCCATTCCTAGGTTCGAATCCTAGCACCCCAGCCACTTTTAAAACCCGCTTGAAGCGGGTTTTTTTGCTCAGGCACGATAAGCTGGCAGATATAAACCGTAGGCTCTGGTAGATGCATCTGAAAGTCTAGTTTGAGGATGGAATCTGTGCGGGCGTGGTGGAATTGGTAGACACGTACGATTCAGGGTCGTATGCCGCAAGGTGTGAAGGTTCAAGTCCTTTCGCCCGCACCAAATTTTTAACGTGAAGTTAAAAATTTCCGAAGCGCACCGTGGGTCCAGCGGGCCCAAAATCGACAGGATGTCGATTTTAGGGAGCATCGGTATTAAAAAACCTGCTCGGGTTTCACAAAGGTTTGGTAAAAATGGGAAAAACAATTGAGATCGTCGCTGGACCGAACGGAAGCGGGAAAACTACCTTCTCTAACGTGTATCTTCTTGGAAAACTTGGTCGGAGTGTCTATCTTAATCCAGATCTCATTGCCTCAGGGATAAGTCCCATCGATTTTGAAAAGGCTTCTTTCCATGCTGGACGTGTCCTGATTGGGGAAGTTAAAGCTAGGATTGCTCGTGCGGAGAGTCTAGCGTTTGAGTCCACTCTTTCAGGTAGGACTTGGATGGGGATTCTCAAAGAAGCGATTCAGCAGGATTATCAAGTTACAATCTATTATCTCTATCTCGACTCAGTTAAAAAAAATCTTCAGCGAATCAAGAAACTTGAAAAGCTTAGTCCCAAGACACAGCAGGAGTTTATTTCAACCTTCCTAAAAGGCTTCGAGGACAGGAGTCCGAAAAGTCGTCAGTCCAGTGGACTGCCTCGCAGCAGGATGCGGAGAGGAGAGCTCCCATGACTGAAAAAGAAGCTAAGGCAAAGCTTCTGGAAATTGAGCAAGCCATGAAGTCTTTTCCCAATGAAGTGCGACGTCAAGAGCGAGCCTACCGCGAGGAAATAAAGATTCGAAAAGCGTTCGGTAAGATTTCTTTAGCGCCAGAATCCAAGAAGGCAAAAAATTAAGCACAATTGGATAGTTCATTTCAAGGACTGCTTAACTTCAGGCATTTCTAAATAATCCTGTGATGACACGGGTTGGACTCCTTTTTTCCACGTCAGCTTAAATTTTATGTTTTAAGTAGAAGAGTCGATAAACTGAACATGGATCAGTTAATTAAACTTTTGATTGTGGATGATGAACCCGAACTCATTGAAATTGTTTCGGCAAGGCTCGCGCATCTCCATTTTCCTATTGAAAGTGCTAAGAATGGCAAGGATGCATATGATTTCATTAAGAAAGATCAGTCTATTGTAGCGGTACTTTCGGATTTTAATATGCCCGAAATGAATGGTCTGGAATG
>CAIYTD010000113.1 GCA_903928955.1 Oligoflexia bacterium
CGTATATCAAGTGGGAAAATTTGTAAAACGCTCGTTAAGCGTGCTTTAGAGCGCTTTAAACTACCGTATATTACTATTACACCTACATTTTCTATTTGTCCTAAGCATGGGTATTTATCAGGTGAACATCCGTTTTGTCCTTGTTGTGATGAAGAATTGATAGCTAGTAAAAATAGTCTTAAATTGAATTGTTTCCATTAGAAAGGAATAAAAATATGCATTCTTGTAATGAAAAAATTGTATTAAAAGATGAAGAACGCCAACCCTGCGAGATTTGGAGTCGTGTAATGGGTTACCATCGTCCCATTTCATCCTTTAATATTGGTAAAAAAGGGGAGCATTGTGAACGCAAGTACTTTAAGGAAATCTGTGCTCGAGACCCATTCTCGCTTCAGAAACGAGACAATAAGAATTTAACTCAGAACCCAGAGTAAAGTTCATTTTATAATGGCTGATTTAGTTGTATCAGGGATTACACCACTAACGGGTATTGATTTTCCAGGATATTTGGCTGCAGTCATTTTCTTACAAGGCTGCCCATGGCGTTGCCGTTATTGCCATAACGCGCATCTCATTCCGATTAACCAGAAAGGTCAAATGGAGTGGAATGAGGTCATGCGTTTTTTGATGCGTCGTCGTGGTTTGCTCGATGGAGTTGTGTTGAGTGGTGGTGAACCTACCTTGCAGAAGGGTATTATGGATGCAGTATGTGAGATCCGTAAGTTAGGATTTAAAATAGGATTACATACTGGGGGTTCCTATCCCGCCCGGTTAAAAGAATTATTACCCTTTTTAGATTGGGTTGGAATGGATATTAAAACAAAATTTGAAAATTACCCAGAGATTACTCGTCATCCAGGGAGTGGTGAGAAAGCAAGGGAAAGCGCAAAGCTTGTTCTAGCCAGTGGTATTTCTTATGAGTTCAGAACAACGATTCATCCTTTGCTGCATACTCAGGAAGTTCTGAGTCAGCTTTCGACTGATCTAGCTGCGATGGGTGCAAAAAATTGGGTTTTACAAAAATTTCGTAAAACAGGTTGTGTGGATCAGGAGCTTTGTCAAACTGAATTCTAATGGTTTATTTTTTTGAAATTTCTTGGCTCCTCGCCACGAAGGCTCGATCTGCAGTTAAACTATCGAGTAAAAGAATCCAGGAAATCCAAATACAAAGAGCAACCAAGAGGTGAAGAATTTGGAGTAGGATCGGTGCCAACCAAAGCAAATTAAGTATTCCTAAAATAAAATTAGCACTGAGTAAGGCTGTTGTTTGAACTCCTAATTTTTTTGCTTGGTTAGAAGTGCAAGAAGCCCTTTTTGATAAAATCCAGGGAATGGTAAATAAAATAAATAGAATAGCTAAAATAGGATGGATGACTCTCAGTTTAATGAGGAAATGGCTTTCTGGGTTCCAGTCTTGGTGGATGCCTTGAAGAAGCGATTGAGATGGAAATAGGGTGTCTCCCAGAGCGGTGACTGCTCCTGCCATACCTAAGACAAAGAAAAAAGCTGTGAATAAATAGGCAGGTTTTTTTAGGCCCTGAAGTTGCCAGGAGAACTTATTTCCTCGTCGAAAAGTGCTCGCATACGCGAGTGATAACGCGCCGAGTAAAATAAGGGTGTTAATGAAATGAAGGGCAATAGAGATGACTCGCTTGATTGACTGATCGTGGGAGACTAACTCAAAAAGCACTAGTCCAGCACCAATGATTGCTTCCATCAGGATCGAGATCATGGCAATAGTCGCCATCTTTCGAATGAATTTACCTTTCGGGAAAGCTCTAAATATTCGAAGTCCTGTCCACAAGACTAAAGCAAGACTTATTCCAGAGGTAATGCGGTGAAAAAACTCAACCATTGTTTTTAAGGAAGGCTCCATTGGAATGATTTGGCCATTACACAAGGGCCAGTGACTTCCACAGCCTGCCCCAGATCCTGTTGACCGAACATAGGCACCCCAAAGAATGACTAATATTAAAAAAACAATTACACCCCGAATCCATCGGGATAGGTGAGGGACTGGAATTCGATTTTCGATTTTCATAGTTTTCTGAGTACTAACTATCACTTAGAAAACAGTTTGAGAACCTATTATCTTAATAAGGAGGAGGAGTATAAGGAGGAGTATACTGGTTTCCATTTAGGGGGGGCGTGGAGCCCGCTGGAGGGAGATTCCCAGATGGAGGAGGTAATGAGGGTGATCCGGGGAGAGGGGTAATTTTTGTGCCTAGAGATGGGTTAGGTCGGATAGGAGCAAGGCCTTGAACAGGAAGTTGTTGTTCCCCTAGAGGAGCGCTACCTGGTTTTTGGGGGAGATTCCCGGCTGGAATTGGTCTATGAGGCCCGTTTTGAATTTCGGGCGCAGGTGGGTTGAAGTTAGGTGCTCCTAAGGATGTAGGAGGTGCAGTCCCTCTCATAAATTGATCTGAACCCAGGCTTTTCATTGCGCTTTGTGGAATAATTTGTCGTTGAAGTGAGGTATTAGCAACTGAAAGGGCAATCCCTTGCTTCAGCATTGGGAGATCTTTGCCGTGCATATCCTGGACTGCTATGAGCCCACTTAGGCAGAAGGTATCTGTTCTGACTCCACCACTTGGGAGTGGGGTTACTTGAACTAAAAATTCTGTCCCACGCACTCCCATAACCACTGATTGGGTTTTGATCATAAATTTCTTACGATCTTTTTGTTTAGATACGACGGCGCGCACTTTGCCGACATCGATGGATGCTTCGACGCTCTCTAGTGTGCTTTCGCTGATCTTTAAGGTTGTAGATGGACCTACTACAAAGAGTGAGTGGTCTGGAAGCTGAATTTTTGAGAACCCTTTTTCACCGGATTTTACTTCTGTACCGTCTGGAATGAGAGCACCGGGTTTGAGTTCAATGGGTTTCCCTTCGTACAGGGCGATTACGGGGCCACTGGTTTCAACTAAACGAGCGGCTGCTAGTGCTTGAGATGTTGATAATGAAAGGAATATTAAGAATGTTGTTCTCATATCTATAGGATATAAGGCATATCGATTCATCGCAAGTGGAATTAAATAGGAGTGTTGCTAGTTGTTTTATTAAGAGTAATTTATAATAAAATGCATGTTAGAGAATTTAATCATTCGAAATATTATTCTAATTTTATTTGTTCTATTAGGTTTTTTTATTAATGTTAGTAGAGCTGATACTTCGACTGAAGAGTCCGAGATTTTGGTCGCTGAAGCACAATTAGCTGAAGCAGATGGTCATCGGTCTGAAGCTTTAAAGATTGCTGAGCAAGCGTTTCAGCTGAATCCTGATTCGGTAAGTGCTGCTCGACTTTTAGTGAAATGCGCGCAACAACAGAGCCGGGGTGATCTCATTAAAAAATACGGTGAGGCTATTCATGCCGCAATGAATCATGAACGTTTTCGGCTATGGGCATTGGAGCAGTTTCAAAAAGCAAGTGAACGGAGTGCTGATCTGGATTGGAGCGGTTCTGTAGAGCAGATACAACCGGTGGTTCATCAGCTTCAAAAGCAAAATAATCGGTTGCTGCCCCTGCTTCGAGAAGCTTATTACCATCTAGGATTGAGTTACCTTCAGTTAAATAATTTGCCTCGAGCTACTTTTGCTTTCTCTGCGGCTGGTACAGAATATAGGCAGCAGGCTCTTTTTTACAGTGGGCTGTCTTATTACCAAACAGGTTACTTTCATGAGGCTCTTGATTTTTTTAGCCAAGCTGCAGCTTGGCCTCCTACTTCAGAAAATGCACTTATCCGTCAATCTTCAAAGGAATGGGTCGGTGTTTTAGAAAACGATTCGCTCGAATTACTGGGATTTCTTATGGCGGGATATGATAGTAATCCGTTTGGATTTCCAGCTGATTCTATTTTCGATGATGGAACTTTGAATCGGAGTGGTCAAGCGACTTTGGGTTTGAATCTAGCTTATCGGGGTCCTATGAGCAAGGATAAGGCGTGTTACTTTCGAGTCGGTTTGGGTTTCATGCATACTCAGGCAGTTGGATCTGGAGCAAGCATCAATTTGCTAAATGCAGAGCAGGTAACTGGTTCTGCTACGGTTTATCTGTCAGATTTAAATTGGGGCCGTTTGAGTGGTACTTATACTTATTCTTTTCGTCAAACTCAGCAAGATACTTCTTGGGCATGGAATGAATATCGTATTGATTCTAATATTCATGCTTTTATTTTAAATTATATTATAAATCCTGTAGCAGGGTTTGAGTGGGATATAACTTATAGCTTTTCTGATAAAATTTACGGCTCATTCACTGATATGGGTAGTTATGATAGAACGGGGACTGTCCATGCATTAGCGATTGGAGCACGCCAGTACTTCTCTCGTTTTTTGAAACCGTCTCTGACATTTGCGGGAGCGATTGAAAGTGCACAAGGAAATTCCATTTCCAATCAATTTTTATCTGCAACTTTATCGAATACTTTTCAGAAAGTGTTTGATCATATTGCTCTTGTTCCCTACCTATTAGGCAAATGGACACAGTTTCCTGATTATTCTGGAGGGCGAATCGATCTTGAAGGCGATTTAGGGGTATCGATCGAATATCCAATGAGAAGTAAAGTTACTCTTTTCGGTAGCACTCAGTATTCTCAGATTTTTTCTTCGCAAGATTTTTACACTCAAAATAGAATCAATGCTTCGATAGGGGCTTATTTTCAATATTGATGCGGCTTGTTTCAAGTTTTTTAAAAGCCTACCGAAAAGCTAAAGACAGGAAATTAGGAAAATAGAATGAAGGTAGCCCCAGTAGGACCAGATGAGAAAGAGCGTTTAGAGGCTCTGAAAAACTATCAAGTTCTTGACACTTTTCCTGAGCAGGATTTTGATGATCTCACTCTTCTAGCGTCTCAGATCTGCAAAACTCCGATTGCACTCATTTCGCTAGTCGATGACGTGAGACAGTGGTTTAAGTCAAAGGTTGGACTAGATGCTTCTGAGACCCCGAAAGAAGTCGCTTTTTGCTCTCATGCTATTTTACAGAAGGACGTATTCGTAGTCCCCGACTCCTTTCAAGACGAACGGTTTCATGACAACCCTTTAGCAGTAGGTGCACCCCATGTCCGCTTCTACGCAGGAGCGCCTCTTCAAACTTCGTTGGGGCATCGTATTGGAACTCTTTGCGTCATCGACGCTGTTCCACGCAACTTGGCCCCTGATCAAATCTCTGCGCTTCAAGCTCTTGCAAGGCAGGTTGTCAGTCAACTCGAACTGCGGATGCATTTGAAAAGGGACTTGGAAGCAAGGAAAGACATTGCCCAGAGGGAACAAAAATTCCGTGCAGTCTTTGACAACGCTCCCATTGGCCTGATTCAACTCAATTCTTCCTTCGAATACATCGAAGTCAATCCCGCTTACGCTCAATGGTTGGGATATTCTTCAGAGGAATTAAAGGGAAAAAAAGTTGCCGACATTACCTATCCTGAAGATTTAAATAGAACCCAGGACGAGTTCAAGAATTTTTCAACACCAGACTTCCAGCTCAACCGTTTTCAGAAGAGATATATCAAAAAAAACGGACAGATTGTTTGGGCACAGGTTACAGGTAAGCCATGCCCAATTGAGGGTACAAACGATTATTCTATTTTTTCTGCCATTGAGGACATCACTTCTATCAAAGCTTTAGAATTGGAGAATCAAAACTCAAAAAAGAAAGTGAAGCTATTACTTGAGATTGCAGCTATTGCAAATCAAGCTAAATCCGTTAATGAAGCCATTGTCAGAACAATGCGGTCGATTTGCGAGGAAGTTAGCTTACCTTTGGGGCATGTTTATTTCGTCGATCAAAATGATTCTAGTTTGTTGGTTCCGTCTTCCTTTTGGTATCCACGAGAACCAGATCGTTTTAAGGCTTTCAAAGAAGTCACAGAAAAGACAAATTTTCAGTTGGGAGTAGGGTTGCCAGGACGTGTATTGGAGGCAAAGACTCCTCTTTGGATAGAAGATGTGATGAAAGATAAGAATTTTCCTAGAAACAAGTGCGCTTCTGACATAGGGGTTCACTCTGCATTTGCATTTCCAATACTAGTCCAGGGTCAGGCGAGAGCTATACTTGAATTTTTTTCAAATCAAGTTATTGAAAAAGATAAGTTTATTCTCGAGATTGCCCCACAATTAGGCGATTATTTAGGACAAGTTTATGAACGTCAAAAAGCAGCAGTTTTGCTGAAAGAGGAGCGTGATGTTGCTAATCGGGCGAATCAAACTAAAGCGATATTTTTAGCCAACATGAGTCACGAAATTAGAACACCCATGAACGGTATTATTGGTATGACTAATCTTCTTCTTGGCGTAGTCAAAGATCCAGCGAGTGGGGAGCGATTAAAAATTATCCAAAGTTGTGGAAATTCGCTTCTTGATTTGATTAATGACATTTTGGATTTTTCAAAATTGGAAGTGGATAAGGTTGAATTAGAAAAGCTTCCGTTTGGCCTGCATGCAACGGCAAAGGAAGTCGTTGAGCTTCTTGAAACGAGACCCTTAGAAAAAGGGATCACTCTTTCCTATCGTCCAGGGCAAGATGTTCCGTCCTATATTATTGGGGATTCTATTCGGTTTCGCCAGATTCTAACCAATCTCGTTTCAAATGCGCTGAAGTTCACGGAAGCTGGGACGATTAAAGTCACTTCAAAAGCAAAAAAGCTCGCTGCCAAGAAATGGAAAATTGAATTTTCTGTTAAAGATACAGGAATGGGGATTCCTGATGATGTAAAAAATAAGCTATTTCAGTCCTTCTCTCAAGTCGATGCTTCAACCACACGCAGGTTTGGAGGGACTGGGCTAGGACTTGCTATTTGTAAGGGGCTTTGCGCGAAAATGGGTGGTGCAATCTGGGTAAAAAGTGAACCTGGAAAGGGTTCTACTTTTTCTTTTAACTTCATAGCGGAAGAGACAAGCTCGCTAGGAGTGGAACAGCAGTCCAATCCATTTTCAACTTTTGATTCAGATATGGGGAAGAATTTCCCCCTTCGCATTCTGGTAGCGGAAGATAATCGTATCAATCAATTGGTTGCAATCGGACTTTTAGGAAAGCTGGGCTATCAAGCCGATCTAGTTGGAAACGGAAAAGAGGTGCTGAAACGCTTGGAGCAGCAATCTTACGATATAATTCTCATGGACTGTCATATGCCCGAGATAGATGGGTTTGAGGCGACTCGGAAGATTCTTGAAAAATATAAAATGAGTCGACCTCGTATTATTGCACTTACTGCGAGCACAATGAAGGACGATGTGGATCGTTGCTATCAAAGCGGTATGGATGGATTCATTGGAAAGCCGATTACGATTTCAGAGCTGGTAAAAGTTTTGAGTGAATGCCGTGAACTATCCGCCCCTAAAAGGGCAAGCTCTGCGGAATCAACGTAGCATGATCGCTTTGTCTCCTTCGATTCTCGCTTCTTTGGGTCTCTCTCTTACTGATTCCAAGTAACTTTTCTTTTCCGTTTGATAAAACCCGATGGTGGTCCTTGGGTGGTAGCTTTTTCTATTTCAGGAGCAATTTTTGCTTATGCTTGGTATAGTGCTCAAACTTCTAGATCAACGCGCTGAGTAAACGCATACTATTCAAAAGCGTCTTCATGGCTAGAGTTGCATTTATTTGTTATTTTAGGAGGTTGCATTGATTGCACTAAAGGTTAACGATGAAGCTCCGAGGTTTA
>CAIYTD010000114.1 GCA_903928955.1 Oligoflexia bacterium
AAGAATTAGAAACAAATCTCCCTCGTTTGCTTTCTCTGAATCCCAGTCGAAGAGAAGGAATTGCAAACCATCTCGACCGCCTTTCAGGAGCTGCGCCCCAGCACTCCGCTTCGAGTGTCGCCACAGCCGCCTCTCTCCGGCTCAGGCGCTGGATCGAAGGACCCCGAAATCCGACTCAAAATGCTGCTCTCAAATCTTATTTTGAAGAAATAGCGATCATTGCTCTAGGTCAGGCTATTTTATTAAAAAATTGGTCCGACCGTGGAATTCGGCGATGGACTGAAACAGATTTAGGCCGCCTCAATTGGGCACTCAGCACGTCCCTTAAGCCACACGTCCCACTCGATCGAGAAAACTGGCAAGTCACCCGGCCTAATTTATACTCCTGGTACAATCCAGGCCCTCTTCTCCAACACGAGATCTGGAATTCCTTGGACTCGTGGAAGACAACAGAAGAAGGTCCAAGCTTTCTGAAATTGCTCCTCGGTCCTAGCCGACGGGCTCAAGCAGAAGTGAACGAACCAGCTGGCTATGATCCCAAATTTTTTAAATCTCTTTGGGATAATATGCATTTATTCGGATTTAATCCCCAACCTGAATCCCATCCTCTCAAACGCAATAAAATGGTATTTTCGCCTACGTTGCGAGATGGCTCCATCGTCCGCATGGCCCCGCCTCATTTGAGCTGGATTGGCTTAGAATCTTCCCCCTTTCAGCTCATGCTTGCTGAACTCATGCAGCTTTGGTGGGGACCCTCTGCACCTCCTTTCTGGTCTATTGGAACAGGTCTGGAGGTCCATACACGGGATCAACTCACTTTTTCTCTCGGATCTACAAAACCCTCCGTTTTGTGTCGGATTGCCGAAATGGAAGCTTGTGATGCCACTTTCCTTCTAGAAGAGCAAACAGTCCGTGCTCAAGGGAGAAACACATCTACGACTCGGTTTCGAGAACAACTGGAGAAATTACCTTACTTTAAAAAATTGAGGTCAGCGGGCACCAGTTTAGGCGTACTCCAAGCATGTGTTGCACTCAATAAACTGAGGCCAGGAGGTATTCTCATTTGGGCCCGAGAAGAAGCTCTCTCCAGTAAAGAAGGTTCTGAGGTCCTCAACTTCCTTCTCGAAAGAGGTAAACTCTCTCACGAATGGGACTTTTCAGAACTCGAACACTCCCTCCCTTCTGCACTCCCTTTATTCCCCAAACACCTTTATCTTTTTCAAAAAGAACCTCAATTAGAAGCTCGGCACTCCCATCGCCCCATTCGGCATACGATACAAGGCCAAATGAGAAGTCATATTGAACTGGGTTTAGTCCTAGATGATGCATTTCAATCGGTTCAAAATTCCATTTCTCCTCGGGGCCATTGGACGATCCTTTCTCACATCAGTCCGACCCCTCAACAAGATTGGCTCGAAAAATGGCCCGATCCCACAGCCCATAGTGTCGTCCGGAGCCTCGATCAACTCCGAGCAGTTTCCCTTCCACTCGCCCATTTTACAACCGTCAGGCCCACCCCAGAGGGTGATTCTTCAACAAATAATAGCTGGTCTGTGCATTTATCTTTAAGAGGATTATGGATTAGCGCAGACTACTCAGAGGGACGAAAACTAGTGGCCCAAAACCTTCCGAGACCCGACAAGGAAGGACAAGGAACAGGTTTTCTCGTTCTAGTGCCGGATGAAAGCTGGGTTGCTCCTCTTTCCATCTATTTAACCTCCGAATGGGTTCAAAACTGGCTCGATTACCACGCTGAACGCCGGGGGGACCGCTGGATTTTAAATGAACAGGTGGTCAAATGGATTCCAGTCCCTAAAACAATCCTTCGAGTACTAGGGGTTCCTCTCACGAAAGGAAGTCCAGAGGAAACCGCTGTTGCCGTTCCGCTTTCGGGCGAATGGGAGAAATTGGCTTCAGAAATTGCCTATCAACCTCTTTTAGTCAAAGAATCCCTTCTCAAACTCCCTCAAAATGAGCTCAGTCTCTCGATCCATGCTGAGCTATTTGTCAGAACTGCCCGCGCTCTCGAAGATCTCCGCCAGAAACAAAATCGCCTCTTCTCCCTGGTTTCCTCGGATGGGAAGATCCGATGGGGAGAGCTCATGGATATCCTTCCAAAAAGTGAATCCGTCTCTGTTCCGCTCCATCCCAATATCCGGATGTCAGGAAGTCTACCTCCTCATTTACCGATTGGAAAAATAGATAAAGTCAAATCTCCGACTCCCGGGATCCTTCTTGCGACCGAAAGCGGCTTTACTTTACACATCAGCACAGAAAGCCAACTTCTCCTGCATATTCTTTGGGACCAACTCGGAGAATTAACCCACCCCACTTGGAACGAATTGCTGCATTACCTCAAACTCCCTCGAAAAATAGACCTAGCGGAAGCAACAGCACTAGATGTCTTACATTCTCATGGAGAACAAGTCACTCGGCTGAAAGAGATCAAAGAACTTCTGGGTAGCTGTCAACTCTTTTGACAATCTAAAGAGCTCAAAATAAGCTCATGCAATGAGAGAAAATTCTTGGCATTTACGGACTCCCACAACTGAACATTTTCAGTGGTATCGCAATTTAATCGACCTCAATGAACTGACACTCGAATGGCAAGAAGAATTGCCCCATCCCCTTCCTTCTAGTTTTATACCTCCTGGACTCAGTCCAGAAGTCAGTGAAAATCGCTGGATGCTCGATTCTCTTTCTCAAACGCCCCTCGAGAGCTTTTTAGATGACACGTCTCCTCAAGATGTCCTCTACCGATTAGAACGAATGATTTGGGCAATGCAAGCTTCCATCGTTCAGCAGATTGAAATTCAAATGACACCCAAAAATGGCACTAAAATCGATGATGCCATGAATCAGAGAGCATGGAAATTAGGCAAAATTTGCGCAAAAACACGATGGGAAAATTTAGTTGTCAAAAAATCACACGATCTGAGAGATATTTTATTTGCGCTCCATGATAGCCCCTTTGCAGGCTATCCGCATCGGGATGGATTTCTGATTCGACGCGCTCTTGCTCAAGAAGTTCAAATAGAGCTCAAATCCTGTCCCCACCATATCCCTTATCCAGAAATCAAAACTTCAGCCGATCGACTCTGCCGCCTGCATAGCTATTGGATCACGGGCTTTGCGCATACTTTGAATCCAAACATCCATATTGAGCATATTATCCAATCACCTCGGTGTGTTCAGCGATGGTTTTTCAAATGAAATCCCCAGCCTCGGTGCAGCAAAGAGCGCTCCAGCTTCAAAAAAGAATTTATGAATCTTTGAAAAAAGAAGCCGAAATTCTCTTGGGAAAAACACCAGCATCCATTCGAGAATATGACAGAGAGAATGCAAGTGATTTTCGACTCAAAACATCGCTTCAAGCGCGGTCGAATTCTTTCACTAAAAAAGAGTTAATCGAGACTGTCCAAAAAACGGATGTTACATTCATTGCAGACTTCCACACCTTTGATCAAGCCCAACGCACAGCTTTAAGAATCATCCGTGAAGCGGTTCAAGAACCTCAAAACTGCAAATGGATGATCGGACTGGAACTCGTTCCGAGTCAATTTCAAGATGCACTCGATGCCTATCAAACAGACAAAATAGAGCTTCAAGAATTTCACCAGGCAATCTCTTACACCGAGGATTGGGGATTCCCCTGGAAAAACTATGAGCCCATCTTTGATTGGGCTAAAGAAAACAAAGTCCGTCTCATTGGCCTGAACCGACCTAAAATTTTGTTTCCCACTCCTGAAAATAAGGAACTCCATGACCGCGATCAATGGGCGGCAGGAATTATGACGGACCTTATTTTGAATGAAAGAAAAAAATGCAATCCAATAAAAATGTTGATCCTCTATGGTGAACTCCACGTAGGTACAAAGCATCTACCTCACCAGCTCCATAAAATATCTCAAGGCTTAATCTCTTGGACTACGATCCATCAAAACCAAGACCGACTCTACTGGCAGCTTGCGAAACAAAATTTAGAACGCCAAACGGAAGTGATCCAGCTCAAGAAAAATGTGTTTTGTGTTTTTTCCAGCACCCCTTGGGCAAAACTCCAATCCTTAGTGAATTGGGTAGATGGAGAATCCTCGCAGGCCTTTTCGAACGCAGGAGAAACAGAACCCAGCATCGACTACCTATCCATGATCCAAACTTATGGAAACTGGATTGCTGAATTTCTGACTCTCCCCCCTCCTCCCTATGAAGCTCTGAGTATCTTCTCCATTCAAAATACAAAATGGATTGCAACCCAAATGAAAAGCGAACTCTTTACAAAAAAGGAGATCTTTCTCATTGATTTTCACATCCAAAATAACCAACGTCTCTTGATCCCTCGAGTGAACGTTGCATACCTAGGATCGCCTTCTCAAAATGGAGCTGCGGAACTCGCAGCCATTCATCTCCTACGGAGTCAGAATCCATCCGACATTTTATATCAAAAGGGTTCAGAAGATTTTCATCGACGGGTTCTAGAGGCTACCTTTGGATTTTTTGGAAGTCTCCTTATTCAACCCAAAAGAAAATGCGATCTTCCTCAAGATCACCTTTGGAGAATCAAAAAACTCAGCAACCGCGAGCAACGGGGCTTTCGGTTTGAATTAGCTGCAAGAAAAATTGCCATTGGAATTTTAAAAAAAAACCCCTATCCTGGCCTGGACCTAAAAACCATTACTTCGAAGAGCCAGCTCGCCCCTGCTTCGATGATGGGCGCTCGGTTTCTAGGGCAAATCCTAGCAACAGGAATGCATCAAATGCTGCTCACAGATCAATTGAATCCATCCTGGATTCGAAAGGTCTTTCTCACCCCGCCTGACTCGTCTCCCAACTTTTTTGAAGACCGCTACCAAATGCTCCTCCAAATCCCCATCTTAAAACTCATCTGGACAAGCCCGAGTAAGTTCGATCGGTTTTAGATTCTCCAATCGCGGGTGGGTTCGAGTGGTTACATTTTTATTTTAGTGGTTATCTATTTATTTTTCCTTCCCAACAATTGCTCATTGAAGCTTGCTAAATGTGATATTTTATCTTGAAAATTCAATATTTTTTTTTCAAGTTCCGACAATTTAGTACCCTTAGAACAGGATTCAGCCTTCGACGCGAGTAACTCATTTTGTATCTTTCTATTTTCTTCTCTCAAAATTGATTGTATCTGCACATGACTTTGTATGTTAGATCTTAAAAGACCCATTTGATATCGCAAATTAGACATTTCTTCACCCTTGAGTCTTGCTTCATCGCTTAATTGGCTTAATTCTCTTTTTAATTCTTCTTTTGCTTCATTTATTTCTAGTTTAATTTTTTCAGACTCTGCCAAACGATTGTCTTCCAATTCCTTCTTTAAATGCCTTAATTCTTTTTCTAATTCT
>CAIYTD010000115.1 GCA_903928955.1 Oligoflexia bacterium
GGGATTCGAAAAAATAAATTAAGATTTCACGAACATGGCCCAGGCGAACTCGCTCATTATGCCAAAGCTGCTTTTGATATTGAATATGAATTCCCATTTGGATGGCAAGAACTCGAAGGAATCCATAATCGATCTGACTTTGACTTGGGAAGACACCAGCAGTTTAGCGGGAAAAAATTAGAATATTTTAATGAAGAAAAAAAAGAACGCTATCTCCCTTATGTTATAGAAACCTCTGCAGGATGCGACCGCACTCTTTTAGTTGCGCTTGCCGACTCTTATCGCTCCAATGAAGAAAGAACCTGGTTAGAATTTCATCCAGTCCTTGCTCCCTATAAAGCCGCAGTATTCCCCTTGATGAAAAAGCCAGAACTTGTAGAATATTCAAGCAAGATTTTTGAAGATTTGAAGAAGAGATTACGTGTTACAACCGATGACGCGGGATCTATTGGCAAACGATATCGCCGACAAGATGAAATCGGAACACCTTTTGGAGTCACAATTGATTATGACACTCTCTCAAACCACACCGTTACCATCCGTCACCGAGACAGCATGCTCCAAGAAAGGATTGCTTCTGAAAACATCGTCCAGTATATCAGCGAAAAATTTGCAGCCTGGGGAAAGTAAAACAAAAGCAAGCGGAAGAGAAAAGTTTATTTTTTCATTTGGAAATGGAAAAGCAGACGGAAATGAAAAGCAAAAAAACCTTCTAGGCGGAAAAGGAGCAAACCTCCATGAAATGACACGCTTAGGGCTACCAGTACCTCCTGGATTTACTTTATCGACAGAAGTTTGTAATTTTTTTTATTCCAATGAGAAAAACTATCCAAAAAATTTAGAAAAACAAATGAAGCAAGCCGTTGCCCGAATGGAAAAACAGATGAAGCGCGGCTTTGGAAAAAGAAAAAATCCACTTTTGGTATCCGTCCGCTCAGGCGCGCGGGCATCCATGCCCGGAATGATGGATACCATTCTCAATTTGGGGTTAAATGACGACACGCTACTCGGCCTAATAGAAGAATCAAAAGATGCCCGATTTAGTTACGATAGCTACCGCCGCTTGATTTGTATGTATTCAGGAGTTGTTTTAGGGATTCCAGCCAACTCTTTTGAATCCGCATTAGAAGAACTCAAATACCAACGTGGAGTCGAACTGGATACTGAGCTCAGCGCTGAAGACCTTAAAGAATTAGTCAAAAACTATAAGCAGATCATTCGAATGCAAGGAAAAAAATTTCCAGAAGATCCCTGGGAACAGCTCTGGGGCGCAGTAAGTGCTGTCTTAAGCTCTTGGATGAACCCCCGTGCTATTACTTATCGAAAACTCAATGATATTCCAGAAGCTTGGGGCACAGCTGTGAATATTCAATCGATGGTCTTTGGTAATATGGGTAACGACTGTGCGACAGGGGTTGCTTTTACCCGCGATCCTTCTAACGGGGATAAAAAATTCTTTGGAGAATTTCTCATCAATGCACAGGGAGAAGATGTTGTTGCAGGGATTCGCACTCCTCAACCGATTAATTCCTCCTCTCGCCATGCATCTGCAGAAAAACTACTAACCTTAGAAGAAGCAATGCCAAAAGCATACCGACACCTGGTCAAAGTTTATCAAAAACTAGAAAAGCACTATCGAGACATGCAGGATATCGAATTTACGATTGAACGCGGAACTCTCTATATGTTGCAAACTCGAAATGGGAAAAGAACTGCAAACGCGGCACTCAAAATTGCAGTCGATATGGTCAAGGAACAGCTCATTACAAAATCCGAAGCCATTCTGCGAATTAAACCAGAACAGCTGGATCAACTGCTTCACCCCTGTTTAGATCCCCATGCAAAAAAAGAAGTACTCACAAAGGGACTTCCGGCATCTCCGGGTGCAGCAACTGGAGAAGTTGTTTTTGATTCTGAAACAGCTGAAAAATGGGTCAAGGAGCTTAAGAAAAAGGTTATTTTAGTTCGACTGGAAACGTCCCCTGAAGATATTCACGGAATGTCGGTTTCTGAAGGCATTCTTACTGCACGAGGGGGCATGACCTCTCATGCTGCTGTTGTAGCGCGTGGTATGGGAAAATGCTGTGTTTCAGGCTGCAGTGGCATCCAAGTAAATGAACAAAAAAAGGAGTTTTCAGTCGGAAACCAGATCATCCGGGAAGGCGAATTCATCACCCTAGATGGCACTTCAGGAGAAGTCATTCGAGGAACAGTTTCAACAATGATCCCCACTCTCAACGAGAACTTCCAAGAACTAATGCAGTGGGTAGACAAAATCCGGCAACTCAGAGTTCGAACGAACGCAGATACCCCCCTCGACGCTCGAGTAGCGCGAGGCTTTGGAGCTGAAGGAATTGGACTCTGTAGAACGGAGCATATGTTCTTTGAACCTGACCGAATAGATGCAGTCCGAGAAATGATTTTGGCAGATTCGATTCAAGACCGTAAATTAGCATTAGAAAAAATTCTTCCTATGCAAAAGCTGGATTTCAAAGGCATTTTTAGAGAAATGAAGGATCTCCCTGTCACAATTCGCCTTCTCGACCCTCCTTTGCATGAATTTATTCCCCATCAAGATGAAGAAATTCATGCTCTTGCAAAAAAAATTCATGTAACTTTTGAACAACTCAAAAGAAAAGCAGAAAGCCTACATGAATTTAATCCAATGCTAGGCCATCGAGGCTGCCGCCTGGGCGTTAGCTATCCTGAGATCTACCGGACTCAAGTCCGAGCAATTATTGAAGCCGCCTGCGAACTGATTCGAGATGAGAAATTCAAAATTATTCCTGAAATAATGATTCCTCTCGTAGGAGATTGGCGAGAGCTGAGACTCATTCGAGAATATTGTGAACAAGAAATTGCTGAAGTCCTCTCACAATTCAAAAATCAAAGCGTAAAAACATTTGATTATAAAATCGGAACCATGATTGAAATTCCACGTGCCGCAATCACTGCCAATGACATCGCCCATCATGCTGAATTCTTTAGCTATGGTACAAATGATCTCACACAAACTACTTATGGATTATCTAGGGATGATTCAGGAATATTTTTAAAAGATTATCTGGATGCCAAAATTTATGAAAAAGATCCATTCTCGACTCTCGATACGATAGGTGTAGGATATCTCATGAAAATTTCGCTTGAGCGTGGAAAGAGCGTTCGCCCTGACTTAAAAGTAGGGATTTGTGGCGAACATGGGGGTGATCCAAAATCGATTGAGTTCTGCCATCAGATAGGACTCAATTATGTCAGTTGTTCCCCCTATCGGGTACCTCTAGCAAGGTTAGCTGCAGCGCAAGCAACCATCCTCTATCCGAAGTCTATTCCCAAAAAAAACAAGAAGCGGACGAAGAAATACAAAAAAAATTAGAATTCACAAATCATTGACTTCTCAAGTCTGATTGCTAAAGTATAAGCTCTAATGCGAGTTAAAAGACTGGAAATTCAAGGATTTAAGTCCTTCAAGGACAAAACTGTCATTCATTTTGACCACAATATTACGGGTATTGTAGGTCCCAATGGTTGTGGAAAGTCAAATATTGTAGATGCCTTTTTTTGGGTAATGGGAGAGCAGTCCTATAAACACATGCGAGGAGCGAGCAGTGAGGACCTGATTTTTAACGGCAGCTCGCGTTTTTCCCCGTTAGGAATGGCAGAAGCAACCCTAGTAATGGAAACCGGAGGTGGCATTGATACAACTCTCAGTCAAGACATTCCCCTACATCTCAAGACAAAAGAAATCTCGGTCACCCGCCGACTCTACCGATCTGGAGAAGGAGAGTACTTCATTAACGGTATCCTCGCTCGCCTCAAAGACATTCAAGAACTCTTTATGGATACAGGGGTGGGGGCAAAAGGATATTCAGTTATTGAACAGGGACAAATTGGTAAAATCGTAAATGCCAAACCGGAAGAACGCCGGCTTTTGATCGAAGAAGCAGCCGGGATCGCGAAATATAAAGCCAGAAAAAAAGAATCATTAAGAAAGATGGAAGCTACCCAAACTAATCTTTCTCGACTAACGGATATTATTCAAGAAATTGAAAAAAATTTAGCTTCACTCGAAAGACAAGCTCAAAAAGCGCGACTTTATAAAAAATATAAAGACGAACTCCTCGATAAGGAGATGACTTGGGGACGTCGTAAAAATCAAATATTATTACAAAAATTTGAGGAATTCAGGGGCCGCCGCGACCAACTTCACCAAGAGCTTGCAAGTTTAAAATCA
>CAIYTD010000116.1 GCA_903928955.1 Oligoflexia bacterium
CTCAAGGGACGGTTTTTGTAAAAACAAAGGCTGCTCTGCATACTGCGCAAGTCTATTTTGAGAGTGAAGTAACTCGCCTAGTTGGGTGAAGTGGCTTCCAGACATTGGTGCAAGGTTGATAAAGGCCTGCGGATTAAAGTCAGCGATGACACTTTCATCTGCCCAAGTAATAGGAAGACATCCGGCCATAAACGCCTCTGGAATTTTCTCGGTGTAGTAACCAGGGTACATTCCATTTTCGGGGCATAAATTAAAAGCAAATGCTTGAAGTTCATCAAATTTTACTAAACCACTTTCTGAATGATTTTTGATGAGCGTGTTAAATGATTTACCAAACTCAACGACCTCAATCTGTTTTTTTACAGCATTCAATAGAGTTCCCCTGGGTTCTCTAAGATGCGATGCGAAAATGGCTGCCTTTTGCGGTCGATTCAGGAAAGCTTTGCCAAGCGGCTGAAGTAGGCGATTGATATCTAGTAGCCTGCCATATCTTGGATTAGTGTTGCCGGTCACGCCTTCCTCTGACCAGTCTGCAACTTCCATCCAGTAAGGCATGCGAAAGTGATGGGAACTGGAAATCCCTAGATCAAATGTAAGCGCATAATCGTTCAAGACAAAGTCATGTCGAAGATTCTCGCCGGTTTGGAAGAGGGTTAAAGGCTGTTTAGGAGACGGGATAATGGATTGCATAATGTCACTGAGCTTCATGACAAGGGGTCTAAGTGGTTTTGGGCACAAAGCAAGCTTCTTTTTGCCTAAATTGTGAAATGACCCGATAATCATCAAATCACATTTTTTGGGCTCAACCCATTCAATTTGGTAGCCTAGGTTCTGACATATAGCTGGGACCAGGCTAGTTTTATAGTCGCTGGGCACCCCTACAGCGGATACTCGGATTGCAGTCATAAATACCTTACTTTCAAGATGCCTATATGAAGTATTCAATTGTAATAACTACCTTTGACAAGCGCTTCGAAAGCGACCTAATTCCTCTAATCACTAGCATTAAAACTCTGCGACCAACAGTAGAGATCATTTTGACAGTAAATGGACCATGCCGCTCGAATTTTGATCAGGCTTATCGCGCGCAGCTACTGCAATTTCTCGCTAGATACGATGAGATATATCCAACTATTTTCCCCGAATTTCAATCTCTGGCGAAGATGTGGAATAGGGGTGTGCTTACTGCATCCCATGAACATGTCCTCATACTGAATGATGACTTAAAAATCCCCATGAATGGTGAAACATCTTTTTTTGACCATTTCGAGCGTGTGCTTGAAAAAGCACCCGAGACATTCATCATTAATGGGAGCTTTTCTCATTTTGCGGTCAGCAAAAAAGAGGTGCTGGAAGTGGGATTCTTCGATGAGCGCTTATTGGGCTTAGGGGAGGAAGACGGCGATTTTTATTGGCGCTATTACGAAAAATACAGCAGAGAAATTCCGGAGATAGTGATTGATTTAATTGACAATATTCACTCTGATGTTACTGATGACGGTTATACCAAGGGGATTCGAACGGCATCTCAATTCAACCGTGACTTTATTAAAAAGACTAAGTACAAAGACATTCTCTTTGGGGGCTATAGGGGTATGTTTGATAAACGAGTAAAGAAGTTATTGCTTGATGAGGTTCAGTACCCCTATGAATGTTTTTATCAAGATAACAA
>CAIYTD010000117.1 GCA_903928955.1 Oligoflexia bacterium
CTCTTCGCCAAAAGATCTCATTCAATCAGAGACCCTCTTCAGCATAGAAACGATGTATCAATTAAAAAATGCTCTCGATTCTATTGAATCTCGATATATTCAATGAAGCAATGAAGCTATAATTTCAATTTCTACCCAAACATCCTTAGGCAGCCGAGCTACCTCAACTGTCGATCTCGCGGGAGGATCAGATTTGAAATAGTTCCCATAGATTTCATTCACCTTTGGAAAATCATTCATAGACTTGAGGAAAATGGTAGTTTTTACCACTGAACTCAAGTCAGATCCTGCCGCATCTAGTACTGCCTGAATGTTTTCCATAATTTGGAGGGTTTGTCCTCCCACGTCTGGAGAACTAATTTGTCCCGTTTTTGGGTCTAATGCAATTTGACCTGAACAAAAGAGAAGTGATCCCACCTGAACTGCTTGACTATAAGGCCCAATGGGTTGAGGAGCTTTTTCAGTAAAAATAATTTTTTTAGACATTTTTACTTTTTCCTTCCCTGCGCAAATGAATATCCATCGCAGAAATTGCAGCCATATCGACAACATCGTTGACATCTGAATTTTGCTGAAGAACAAATACTGGCTTATTCATTCCCACTAAAATGGGCCCAATGGCTTCGGCAACACCCATTCGCGCCATCAATTTATAAGCTATATTTCCAGACTGAAGATCAGGAAATATTAATACATTTGCATTACCAGGAACCTGGTTAAAGGGAAAACTTTCCTTTGAAATTTCAGGCTGCACAGCTGTATCCGCTTGCATCTCACCATCTATAATGAGGTGAGGAGCTCGAGCCTTCACCAGCTGAGTGGCCTCTCTCACTAGCATTGCTAGAGGATGTGAATTAGAGCCAAAATTTGAAAACGAAAGCATTGCAACACGAGGCTCCTCCACCATAAAGCTTTGGGCTAGTTCTGCTGTTTGAATAGCGATGTCTGCTAACTCTTCTGCATTAGGCTGAATATTTACGGTTGTATCTGCAAACCAAAGAATTCGCTTTTTAAAAATCATCATGTAGATCCCTGCTAACCGAGAACCTGACTTAGCCCCAATCACTTGAATCGCTGGACGAATAGTATCCGGGTAACTTTGAGAAATCCCATTCAATAAGCCATCTGCATGGCCCATTTCTACCATCATAGCGCCATAATAATTATTTTGCTTCATGAGCTCCCTAGCCATAGAAAGGGTAGCTCCTTTTCGTTTTCTCTTCTCAAAAAATCTTTGAGCATAGGATTCTAAATTCTCACTTTTAGAGGGACGAATCACCTTCACGGCTTTTAATGCCTCCTCTAATCCCAACTCACAGATCAATTTCTGTATACTCTCTTCATTTCCAATTAAAATAGGCTCAGCAATACCTTCTTCTCGAATGCGATGAGCAGCTCTCAAAATTTTAATATTTCCCCCCTCAGGAAATACAAGAGTTGCGCGATTCTTACCGTCAGGGGATCCTGTTTTAACCCTCTTTTTAATTCCGCGCATAATAGTATAGGTTGAACCCAATAGCATCTCGAGACGATCTTCATATTGAGCTATATCAATTTTTTTCTTAGCTACTCCGGATCGCATAGCCGCTTCAGCCACTGCAGGCGCAACCCAAAGTAGAACTCTCCGATCAAAAGGCTTTGGAATCAAATATTCACGTCCAAAGCGAAACTGCTGCCCACCATAAGCTCGCGACACGCTCTCAGGCACATCTTGTTTAGCAAGCAAAGCCAAAGCTTTCACAGCAGCCATCTTCATTTCTTCATTAATAGCAGTGGACATCGTATCTAATGCACCACGAAATATAAAAGGAAATCCCAGTACGTTGTTTACCTGATTGGGATAATCCGAGCGCCCCGTCGCCATAATCGCATCTGGACGAATTTTAAAAACTTCCTCAGGCAAAACTTCTGGATCCGGATTGGCCATTGCAAAAATAATAGGATCTTTTGCCATTTTTTTAATCATTTCGGCGGTAATTCCACCCTTTACGGAAACTCCAACAAAAGCATCCGCACCCTCTAAAGCTTGAGCTACGGTGCGCTTATCTGTTTCCTGAGCATAGCGCTCTTTGTAGGGGTTCATACCTTCCTTACGGCCCTGATAAATAACTCCTTTTGAGTCGGCCATCAGAATATTTTCTTTCTTAACTCCCAAATGCTGATAAAGATTCGCACAAGCTATAGCGGCGGCCCCTCCGCCACAAAAAACCACCTTGACACGATGAATTTCTTTTCCTACAATTTCCAATGCATTCAAAAATGCTGCACCGCTAATCACCGCAGTACCGTGCTGATCATCGTGAAA
>CAIYTD010000118.1 GCA_903928955.1 Oligoflexia bacterium
CGCAGGTTGAGCGAGTTCACTCTTTCGTCGCTCTGTCTATTGAGTTCTTGAATTTTATCTTTGAAATAATTAATTTGAAGATCTCTACTATTGTCATTGTTAGTTTTTTTGCTTTTATCCTCTGTATTTACCTGAGTTTGTTCTGACCTCGCATCTGCGATTAATCTGCTTTGGTCATTATAGTCTTTTATTCTAATGCGATTTATTTCGTCTTGATAATATTGATCTTTTTCAAGTGCAGATTGCTGTGAAGCTTCTTTGGTTGCTCGAATCGTTTCAGCTGCATCTCGTTCTTTTTCGAGAAGATTGCTTCGGTAGCGCTCATCTATTCGTCGGGCTTCACTCTTTTCAGATTCACGAGCTTTTTCAGTTTGTTGTTTAAATTCATCCTCTGTTTTGTTTATAGTTTTTTCATAATAATTTGCTAATTCATTATTTCCTGAATTTGAAGAAAGAAATCCTCGATTATTATAGGATTGATCTTTGAGGCGTTCTAATGATGTTTCGTATTTTTCCTTTTGGTTTGCGAGGGCTTCTTGGCTGGAATCTCTCATTTCCTGAATCGTTTTGGTGGCTTCGTCTTCTTTTTTTGCGATTACAGTTTCATATTTTTTTTCTAAGGATTCGCTTTGTTGATCTCTCGTTTCTCGATTCCTTTTTGTTTCTTGGTCGAGTTGATCTTGTAGATCTTTTAAGGACCTGTAATAGGAAGTTCCTGGTCCACTGTCAGAAGGAGATACACTTGACATGCCTTTGCCTCTATTTGGGTAGAAGCAAATCACATACCAAATATTTATTTTTATTTAAATAAATTTAAACTCCATGAAATTTAACATGATTTACCATTTATTTCAATTATAGATAAGTGGTAAATGCACTAAAATCTGTTGGTCTTGTTAGGCAAAAAATATCTCAAGTCGGTAATTCATTCCATTTTTTAGGAGTGTTATTTTAGAAGTCAATTTTTTCGATTTCTTTTTTAGTTTTCTCGTCTTCGATGTGACTCAGTTTTGTTTTAATATAAATCAGCCTTCCCAGTCGATAGAGAAGGGTTGTTTCTCCAATACTATCTGTTTCTATCGGCTTCCAACCTTCTAATACATCGCGTTGGGCAAGTTGTTCTTTTTCAACAGTGGCTTTAATGGTGTGTTGTTCCTGAGTAAAACTTTTTGTTAGTGTTACTTTAAAACGATATTGAGCTTTAAGATAAGTATCAGCAGTTCCAAAAGAGTCAGAGAAATTTTTTTCGGCAGTATTGTCAATCCATTTTGTTTGTACATACCCTCCTTCGAAGTTGAGGACGTCGAGTCGACTATTTTTAAGAGACTCTAAAACACATTGCCAGGCTGTGTTGAAGTCAGTTAGGTAGATGCGGCTAAAGGCCTGTGAAGTGTCTCCTCCTACGGACTCGATGTAGGCAGTCACGCAGCTTGTCTGTAAAAACAGGGTGCTGAAAGATAAAGCTATGAGGCTTAAGCGTAAGGGTATCATCCTTCATTATTCTCTCTCTCTTTATTGTGGAAAGTCGAGTAGATACATGGGATATTAGTGACCAAATGAATAAAGTTGAAGTCATTCCAGAAGTCGTTCGGGTGCTTAAACTGGAAGGCCAGGCAATTCTTGATTGCGCTGAACAATTACAGGAAGCTCCATTGGCAGTTGCTTTAAGCCGTGCCCTAGATCTATTTTGGAAAAGTTTGGAGGATGGGGGTAAGATTGTTGTCACAGGTGTGGGTAAGTCGGGAAAGATTGGGCAGAAAATTGCGGCTACTTTATGCAGTACAGGGAGTTTGTCCGTATTTTTGCATCCTACTGAAGGCTTGCATGGCGATTTAGGTCTTATTCAATCTCGCGATGTTATTTTTGCACTGAGTTATACTGGCAATACAGAGGAGCTCGTGCGTCTCATTCCTTCTTTTAAGAAGTTGGGAGTGCCTATTATAGGTTTGGGCGGTAACGCTGATTCCAAATTGGCGATTGGCTGCGATGTGTGGTTGAATGCAGAAGTAAAGAATGAAGCTTGTCCTTACAATTTAGCTCCTACTACGAGTACGACTTTGGCGCTTGCTCTCGGAGATGCTCTTGCCATTACTTTGATGCAACTTCGGAATTTTGATTCTACCGCTTTTGCTCGAAATCATCCGGGAGGTTCGTTAGGGAAGAGGCTGAATCTGACTGTAGGGGACTTGATGCAAACGGGAGATGCGGTTGCAGTAGTGAGTCCGGATGCGTCTATGGAAGAAGTGATTGTCGTTTCTAATCTGAAAAAAATCGGAGCTGTATTAGTTGTAAGAAATAATCAATTATTGGGAATTATTACAGATGGGGATATTAGGCGTTCTCTGCAGTTGCGTGAGAGTTTTTTTCAATTGAAAGCAGAAGACGTCATGACTGAAAAACCGGTTACTGCTGAGCCCTCTATGATGGCTCAGATGGCTTTGAAGTTGATGGAAGATCGCCTGAGTCAAATCTCAGTATTACCTATTGTGGATCAGCAAGGCATTTGGAAGGGGGTTTTGCGTTTACATGATCTCGTGAAAGCTTTTTAGACCTTTTCATTTCACAATCTTGTTGCATCTCTGATTCCAAGGCTTTACGATCAATAATTGAAAAAATAACGATTTAATAAATTAATATTGGCATGGGATGGAGGCGATGAGCGTGGGTAATTTTGGATTTCGCAAAAAATATCTCTCTTTTACAGTGGTTCTTGGGTCTGCTTCAGCACTCACTTTTGTGATGATGGTAGCAGCGTGTACTGGGCAAGCAAAGGCAAAGCCTAGTTTTGTTCATAAGGATGCACCGAAGCCTGGGTTGGTTGCAAAAATTGGTGATGAAGAAATCACTGAAGAAGATCTCATTGGTTCTGATAAGATCGATTTTTTTGACCTTAAGAAACGAGAATATGAGCTTCGAATGGACAGGCTTAACAAGCTCCTTGTTGAAAAGTTGGTTGGTGCAGAAGCAAAGAAGTCAGGAATGAGTCTCGATGATTACTTAAATAAAAAAATAATTGGGGGCGAGATTAAGATTTCTGATGACAAATATAAAAAATTTGTTGCAGAGAAGCATATTCCTGAGTCTCAAATTAATCCGCAAATTAAAGAAAGAATTTATTCTTATTTGCAGACTTCAGAGAAACAGGATCGAATCAATGCTCATGTAGCTAAGCTGACGCAGGGTAAGCCTGTTGAAGTGTATTTTAATAAGCCAAAAATGCAGGTTTCAGTTGAAGTAGGATCAGGTCCCGTTTACGGCAAAAAGGATGCTCCCATTACAGTTATCGAGTTTTCCGATTTTCAGTGTCCGTTCTGCTCCAGAGGGGCTGAAACTGTGACAGAGTTGAAGAAAAAATACGGAAACAGGATGCGTTTAGCTTTTAGAAATTTTCCACTTCCTATGCATCAAGATGCTCGTCCTGCCGCTGAAGCGTCGTTGTGTGTGAATGACCAAAGTTCAGATAAATTTTGGAAATTTCACGATTTAGCATTCAAGAATCAATCTAAGCTAGATAAAGCTAGCCTTCAAAAATATGCAAAAGAAGCAGGAGCAGATTTAAAGAAGTTTGATGATTGTGTTGCTTCTAAGAAATTTGCTGATGCTGTTCAGAAAGATCTAGAATATGGCGAAAAAATTGGTGTGAAATCAACACCTACCTTTTTCGTAAACGGACAACTGGTGAGTGGAGCAGTTCCGATTGAATCTTTCGCTGAAATGATTGAAGAAGACATGAACGAAAAGAAATAAGTCTATTGGGCAGTTCCGTAAGGGACTGCCTTTTTTTATTAACCTTGAAGCATTTTTTCAAATTCTGCAACGAGGTCAGCTTCCGATTGATTTGGTGTTTTTTTTGTTGCTTCTGGCGGAGGAGGGGTAGGTTCAGCAGCTGGAGTGGGCGTTGACGGAGCGGGAGCAATACTAACAGGTGGGGCAGTTGCTGTCTGGGCGGGATTTGCGGGGCCAGAGCCTGGAATAGGTATGGGAATGTTTTGTGCCGTTAGTGTGCTTTTCAGAAGAGCATTTTCTTGCTGGAGTCGTTTTTAATTCGCTAAATCATCCTCGATCACA
>CAIYTD010000119.1 GCA_903928955.1 Oligoflexia bacterium
AGATCAAATAAGTAATATATGTATATTTAGATAATTAGACATCTTAAATAGTCATATTTTCAATTTTTAAAAAACGGGGAGATAAAGGCTGTAAGCCTTTCCTAGATATAAATCCGTAGGATCTTACTCTAGCTATCACTTAGACTCTAATAGGGGCTTATATAAAATCCTAGAACCAATTTGCCATATACCAGGATGTCGGCTTTACTTAATTTTGACTCTAACCGTCAAATCGCTCGGTTTAAACCAATTATCGGCAAAATGCACATATGGGGTCAGGTTAGTCATGTCATTTATATTATATATTTTGGGGTTTCCACTTTTCGCCCTCAATTTTTGCCGCAGATCAATCATTAATCTAATTGTGTTAAATGCGATCAATATGTAGACTACTATTAAATTCATACTAAATCAGGGCGTGGGTAGGTTATTTCCATATGGCAATTCATACATAGGATTCGGCACTTCTTCATTTCTGCCACAATTGTATCCCAGCCATACCTTCCGCCTTTAACCATATCTGCTACGTGGACAGTCTTTCCAGACTTTGTTCTATATTTATTTGTGGGATCCGTGTGGTCAAAAGACAATGCGGCAGGATGTTTATTATAGCCACAAATCTGGCAACCAGCACTCATCTTAATCTTATCCACCTTGCGACGAATCTCTTTAGGAATCATAAGTAAATTATAGCAATTATTCTTCTAATTTCAATGCAGGGTCAGAACAGAGGACTGTTCCTTCTGCATGAAGCTTCTCTAACTCTAATACTTTTGTTTGAGATACACCACTTGCGATAATTGCCAGCATATCGTATATTCTAAGATTCTGAATATATATCCCTGCAATTAATTCTTGAATTGCGTTTTCCTGTTCGACGCTCATTTTAAGTTATCCTTTTTATGTTTGTTCATAACTTCTACGAAGTCCTTATTGCCAAACCAGTGAATCTTTCCATCTACTTCCCAATAAAGATTTGCTCTGTTGAGCAGGGCAAGTTTAATAGCAAAAGACAGAACCTCTGCATCAAGTCTATCGCCAGCCTCAGTCAATCTAAGGTAGGGGATCCCATCAACATCTTGGAGAGAGAAAATGGTCTTAATCTTGTCTGGGCGCATCTCTTCGGGGAAAGCGTCAGGTTGTCTCATCCACTCGCAAAGGAAGCCTCTGCAGGGCTTTTGGGGGCGATTCTCGTAATCCCCACAACCTTGTCCTACTATCAAAACGGGGAAGTTTACTCCGCCAAGCATAAAGGTTTTTCCGTCTTTAAATTTTAGTTCGTGTTCGCTGTAAAGGTAGCCTTCGCAACACTTAGTGCATTCGCCACATTCTCTATTCCTGCTGACTAGCGGCAAGGTCTTCTGGGTAGGGATCTGCAAGATTAATCCTCTCTAGTAGCAGGTCGTGCATTTGCTGACCAGGGAAAATCTTGTAATCGCATTCTATGCAGTAAAAATGTGATCTTTCATTTTCAAAATCGTAAAAGGGGACTAGGTAGGTTAGATGAGATTTATCCATACATAAAAGGGGTTCTACTTTTCCATCTAAGGAAAGCCTATTATAATAGGCAAATACTTGGTGTCTCATATTCCTCCAATAATAGAAGTGGGGACTTTGACATCCCCACTTCCGCAATTATGTAGTCGCTAGTCCAGCTACTACGCCATTCATCACTTGATTGACATTATACACGTATTGTTTAATAGTGGGTTGCCCCTTAAACCAGTGTGTGTTCCATTTGGACTTGTCATTTGCGTATGAAGGCAAATAATGGCTAG
>CAIYTD010000120.1 GCA_903928955.1 Oligoflexia bacterium
GATTCTTTCCGTAGTTGTGGTTTATGCTTCTCAACTCATGCGGCAGATCATTCGTTCTTTAGATTTAGGGATTCTTAATTTAGGAGGTCAGCTCGAAAAGGATTTGAAAACGGGAAGGGCTCCTTTGAGTGTTTGGGAAAATTGATACCATCTCTTTAGCTATTACGTGCATCTCAATCGTTGCTTTAGTGACAGATTTAATTTGGAGAAGAATTTTTAATAGCTTAACCGTAACATCTGCTCTTTTAGGGTTTGTCTTTTCCGCATGGACGTTGGGCTGGTATGGGTTAGGTGAATCCTTTTTTGGTTTTTTTATTGGACTTCTTTTATACGGTGGGTTGTTTTACTTGAAAGTCATTGGCGGAGGAGATGTTAAGCTATTGATGGCATTAGGGAGCTGGGGTGGAGCTCATTTTACAGTTGAGGCGAGTTTGTTAGCTGTTGTCTTGGGCGGTTTCAATTCAATTTTCATTCTTATTCTAAAAGGCAAGCTGATGAGTTTCTCTAAAAGGATGTATCCTTTCATTATGTCTCTTTTTGTATATGACCTCGAGTTTCAGTTGCCGAAAATTGATAAGGAATTAACAATGCCTTTTGGAATTTCTATCGCTTTCGCTGCTGTATGGACAATCTTTAATCATCCTTTCGTGCTTTGGGGGCTGATTGTATGGAAGTCATGAAGCAGCGATTTTATGAAACCCATGAGCTCGGGCAGGCTACTACTGAGTATATTTTATTGTTATCTGTTGTTGTGAGTTTTTATATGATTGTTATTTCAGGAATGAATAGATTTAATCTAGGCCAGAAACTGACAAAATTTATGACACAATCTTTTACTGCCACTTATACCTATGGACATCCACAAGCAAAGGGATTTGATAATGGTGGCCCAATCTATCATCCTCGTGCTGTAGGTTGTGAGAATTGCTTTAGAATTTTTTTAAATAGTTCCGATAAGTAAAATGACTATGAACAGAAAAGGGCAAGCTTCCATTGAATTTGCACTGACAATGATTTTGGTCATAGCCTTTATCCTTTTTTACTTTCAGTTGACTCTTGCGTTGTCTTTTGGAAATTTTGTTCATTACGCTACTTTTATGGCAGCCAGGGCTTATTTAGCTTCTAGTAGTTCTCAGGACGATCAAACTTCGAGAGCCCGGTATGTGATTGTCGCCACTTTAAAAAAATCTCAAGGCGAGTCAGGCACGGATCGATTCCCTAGCATTGCAAAGGCTGTTGGGCAGGGGGATCCAGTGGGTACTCAAATAGGACCTGGTTCAAATTTTATAGATGGCGATCCCTATTTTAGTTGGATGCAGGGCGTTCGGTATGCTTTTAAAAGTAAAATTTTTCTTATTTCTCTTTCGGGTCGCTCTACTTCAGCTGCGGATTCTTTAAACTTTTTGTCAGAAAGTTGGTTAGGGCGAGAGCCATCGTATTCAGACTGTCAAGGAGATATGGGGAAGTTGGGTTTTTTTGATAATGGATGTTAAAGGGGAAAGTGGGCAAAGTATTTTTGAGTTTTTGTTTGCAATGCCGATGCTGATTGGAATGGTAATGATTCTTATTAGGCTCAATACAGCAATTCAGATGTCATTGGTAAATCAGCAATACTCTCGAGCACAAGCACTCTTTCTAGCCTATAATAGTCCATTCTATCCCGAGCTTGAAAAGCAGGAGAATCTTGTGGGGAAAAGTACGAATCAATTGATGGTAGGAGTATCTGATAATCCTGCTACGCCGAATTATTTTCCGAAAGCATCGGTTCAGTTGATCGGTAGAAATCGAAAAAGTGCAGGTTCCAATGCTCCTCAGGAGGAACCTCCTTTAAGGTCACTCGTGAGAGTAAGAAATTCGGTGACTTTGTGTACTCGGAGTTATTTTTTAGGCTCAGGGCAACCCATTTTGGCCTTAGCTGGAACTCCTATTGCTCCAGTCGGAAATGTAGCGCTGACTGAACTCAACGCGAAGTCACAATTTACAAATATTTGTGGGAGCCCGATTCAATATGAACAATAAAGCATTGACTCTTTCATTGGTAATGGCCGCACTCGCTCTTTTTTTCGTTCAAAGTTACGTTACCAGTGTAGAGGAAGAGCAAAAGAAAAAATTTGGAACAGAGGTATCTGCAATCGTTGCTAAGCGGGATATCAAAGAAATGGAAACACTGAAGGAGAATATGTTGGAATTTCAGATATTTCCAAAGAGATTTTTAGACCCTGCAGCAATTGCTTTTAGCAAAAAAGATCCTGATGAAAAAGAAACATCTAAAGCATTTAGGGACCTGACGGGGGCAGTTGCTATTGTTCCTATTAAAAAAGGGGAGCAAATTACATTCAATAAACTCGCAGATCCCAGCATAAGGACAGGATTAGCGCCTCAGATTGCCCCCGGGAGACGAGCCGTTGCAGTTCCGGTGAGTGAAGTCAGTGGGATTGCTAAACTAGTCAAGCCCGGTGATCGAGTGGATTTGATTGCTGTGATGGATACTGGAGGAGGCAAAGAGAGCAAATTGGCAAAAACCATTTTGCAGGATGTTATTGTACTTTCTATCGGAAGATATATTACAAATAATGTCGCAAGAACCATTGAATCTGACCCTTATGGAACTGGCAATAATAAAATAAGATCGCTAGCTGAAGATTTTAGTTTTTCTTCAGTCACACTCGAAGTGGAGCCTGCTCAGGCGCAAACTCTTGCATTAATCTTAGCAAGCGGAGAAAATGGAATTATACTCTCGTTAAGGAATAATGATGATAGTGAGAGAGTTCCTCTCTCATCCTCTATTTTAGCAGATATTTTAGGCTCTGACGCCTCTCGAGTGAAGAGAAAGTGATGGATATAAGAAATCATCTCCAGATATTTGTTCGATGGTTTTTTAAAGTAGGGCTTTTGTTGATTCTTCTGATTCTATCCAGTCCAGTTAGAGGCGATTCGGATTTGAAACTTTTTAAAAAAAATAAGTATCAAAAATCAAGACTGACTACGGATGAGGCAGAATCCAATGCAGATAAGCGTAGGCTTTTGTTAACTACTGGCGAAGATAAAGTGGTGGATATTGATTTTGATGTCACTGGTGCTAAAGGAGGAATTGAATATGGAAACCCTTCTATTTTGACAACAACGATTGTTAAAATTGGAGAAAAACGTCAAATTATTTTTAAACCTCTTAAGGCAGGGGAAACGACAGTCAGTTTAAGAGATAATGATGGAACATTGCGATTGATTTTCTTAGTTCGAATCACAGGTACAGATCTTCTAAGAATTGCAGGAGAAATCCGAACATTACTTCGAGACGTAGAGGGCCTTGAAATTAGGATTGTTGGATCCAAAGTGATTGCAGAAGGAGAAGTGATTGTACCGAATGATTATGGTCGCTTGCTTACTGTAATTCAAGATAAAGCTTATTCAGATTTTGTTTTAAATATGACGACACTTTCTCCTTTGGCAATGCAGGTAATGGCTAAGCGCATTCAAGATGATATTATTTCTTTCGCTCCTAACGTTAAATCGAGAGTCGTCAATGGAATGATTTTTTTAGAAGGAACAGTTGATAATGTAGATGCGGCTACTCGGGCTCAAAATGTTGCTAACCTTTATTTGCCTGATTTACGTCCTGGAAGTCTTTTAGAAAAAGATCCTACCGTTCAACGTTTAACAAGAAAATTGGTTTGGAGCTTTATTGTCGTTAATCCTCCTTCACCGAAAAAGCAGGATAAGTTGGTTCGGGTTACAGTTCACTTTGTTGAGTTGGATAAAGATTATAATAAGGTATTTGGATTTAAGTGGCAGCCAGGATTTACTGCTGATCCTCAAATTGCAGTAGGGCAGCAGCAAAATGGGGCTGCTTCTGGTAGTGGAGCTCAATTTAGTGCAACCATATCCAGTTTAATTCCAAAACTCGATAGTGCTCAAGCAGCTGGATATGCAAGAGTTTTGAAAACGGGTACTCTTATTGTGAGAAGTGGTCAACCCGCTAAGTTAGATGAATCAACAGATTTTCCATTTTCGCAGACTGGGGCAAATGGACAGCTAACCTTTGCTAGCAAGGGAGTGGGATTATCTATTGCTGTCACTCCTCAAATTTTAGGTCGAACGGAAGATATAGAAATGCAGATTGAGCTCAATCAAACGAGCTTGGTAGGCCGAGCGCCTCAATCCGGTCCACCGGTGACCGCGATTCATAAAATATCCACTAAACTCTACGTTAAATCTAATGAAAGTGCTGCAGTTGCCGGGGTTACTTCTAGTAATATTGGTACAGATTTTAATAAAGATGACCCATCTCCTGGCTCTTTTACTGGGGGAACTACAAACGCGCTTTTTTCTCTCCTGCATACAAAAGCTTTTCGTAAGCAGATGTCTCAGTTTGTTGTATTTATTACACCTCAAATTATTGAAAATGCTTCAGATGGTACTGAAGATCTCAAAAGGAATTTTAGAGTTAAAGTAAAATAGGGAAAAGGTTAAAATTATGCCAGGTCATATTATATCTGTCGTGGGTGGAAAAGGTGGCGTTGGCAAAAGTGTTTTTGCTGCTAATCTGGCAATTGCTTATCTACAGGAATTTAAGCAGAGGCCCTTGATTGTTGATCTCGATTTGGCCAGTTTAGGGGATCAAAATATTATATTAGGACAGAATCCAGCCAAAGGGATCGTGGATGTATCGAAAATGCAGGGAGCTGCCATTGATCCAAAAAGTTTAGCACCTTTTATGGTTAATGTTCAGGCAGGCTATAGCTATATTGGTGCTCCTAGGGATGCAATCTTGGCGCGTGATTTAGATTTGGAGGGCCTGGGGAAGTTCCTTAAAGCGGCGCCTAATATTTTTAATTTAGTTGTAGTTGATTGTGGAAATGGAATGGAGCCTTGGGCATTGAAGACTTTTGAATACTCTACTGCTATTTTTGTTATCACTACAGCAGATGTGATTGTAATCAATCAAACTAAAAGAGTTTTAGGGAAAATTCAGGAGCTACTTTTCCCTCCTGAAATGGTTCAATTGGTTATAAATAAATACTCTGCTAGTAATATTATTAATCCTCAGATGATTCAGAAGAATTTCAATAAGCAGATATTTGCTGCCATTCCAGAAGATGTCGTAACATGTGATGGATCTTTGGCAAAAAGTGTTCCGTTTTGTATTGGAGCAGCTAATACACCTATCTCTCGCGCTTATCACGATATCGTACGCAAAATTCAGCAAGTGAATCTTTTAGAGAATTTGTCCCGTTTAAAGAAGCCAACCGGAGTTTTAGCTCAACCCTTAAGCTCTGGAACCGCAGTAGATGGTTCTCCAGTATTGAATGACGGTGGGCCTAATGCTCGCACCTCGGTGGCGCCGCTCGATCCTTGGACGGCTATGAAGCTGAGAATTCATAAAGCCCTCGTTGAACAAATGGACTTAAAAAAAACGAACACGGATACGAATGATTCCAAGCAGAGAGCAGTTTTAAGAGAAAAAACACAAAAGGGAGTTTTAGATATTCTGAACCATGAAGATACTGCATCGCTGTTAACGACCCGAGAGTTGAAAGCCCAGATCATTAAGGAAGTTTTGGATGAAGCTCTGGGACTTGGGCCACTTGAGGATCTTTTAGCAGATGATTCGGTCAGTGAGATCATGGTCAATTCTAGAGATCAGATCTATATTGAGCGAGCTGGAAAACCGCAGCTTTCGAAGGTGACTTTTTCAAGTGAAGCTCAAATGATGAATGTGATTGAGCGTATCGTAACTCCATTAGGTCGAAGAGTCGACGAAAAGGTCCCCTATGTGGATGCACGACTTTTAGATGGGTCTCGTGTGCATGTGATTATTCCACCATTGGCACTTCGGGGACCAACCATTACTATTAGAAAATTTCCGAAGAAGAGAGTCGAATATAGGGATTTGGTAAATTTTGGTTCAATGACTGAGGAAATTGCTGACTTTTTAAGATGTTGTGTAGAAGCTAAATTAAACATTGTCGTTTCCGGTGGCACAGGGTCAGGAAAAACAACATTGCTAAATGTTTTGTCTAATTTTATTCCAGCAAGCGAGAGAATTATTACAGTCGAGGATTCGGCCGAGTTACAGTTAGCTCAAGAACACGTGGTCCGTCTTGAATCTCGACCTAAAAATATCGAAGGAGAGGGAGAGGTCAGCATTCGTGATCTCATTAAATGTTGCCTGAGAATGCGTCCTGATAGAATAGTTGTTGGTGAGTGTAGAGGTGGAGAAGCATTGGATATGCTTCAAGCAATGAATACAGGTCATTCAGGTTCCCTTACAACTTTACATTCAAATAATCCGCGTGAATGTATTGCTAGATTAGAGACCTTGGTAATGATGGCTGGTTTAGGTTTACCCGCTAAAGCAATTAAGGAAAATATCGCTTCCGCAGTGGGATTAATTATTCAGCAGTCTCGTCTAAGTGATGGTTCTAGAAAAATTACTTATATTACAGAAGTTGTAGGTATGCAGGGAGAAGTCGTTAGTTTACAGGATATCTTTGTCTATAAACAAGAGTCATTGGATAAAAAGAGAAAAATTATTGGCAGATTTGTTCCAACAGGTTTCATACCTAAATTTATTGAAGAAATGGAAGCAAAGGGTATGAAGGTTTCTAGAAGTCTATTTGGAGCAAAGTGAAGCTGTGAGGTTATATGTTGTTTGAAAAAATATTGGGAGTATTTGGATTTGGATTAGCTGTTTTTATATTCTCTTATCACTATAATAGACGCTTTTTAGATTGGCTGAGATTTCAGTCTTTAGGTACCCGTGATTATATTGTTGAAAAACTCAATATGATGTTTATTGAGATTGAGCCTCAAAAAATACTAATAGGACTTTCAAGTTTAAGTTTTGGATTAGGTTCTATAGTTTTTTTGTCTTTTTTGCCAAAATTATTTCCAGGAATACCTTTTGGAATTTTAATGACGATCGTGGGTTGGAAGGCACCTAAGCCAATCGTCGATTGGATGTATCATCGCAGAGTAAAACGTTTTGTATTACAGATGGTCGATGCTCTCAGCTTAATGTCTAATGGTTTGAAATCGGGCCTCTCTGTCGTTCAATCACTTTCGCTTGTTGCTCAAGAAATGCCGAATCCTATTAAACAGGAATTTAATCTCATTTTAAGTGAAAATAAATTGGGGGTTTCTCTTGAAGATGCGTTCTTAAATTTGTCTAAAAGAATCCAATCTGATGATGTTGAGATGTTTGTTACCTCTATCAATATTTTAAAAGAGACAGGGGGAAATCTAGCTGAAACATTTGATACTATTGTTGAAACAATACGTGAAAGAGTAAAGATAGAAAATAAGATTGATGCTCTTACTACTCAAGGTTTTTATCAAGGAGTCTTTGTCATGGCAATACCTCCTATTTTGGCATTAGTTTTCTATGAGACAGATCCTGAGTTTATGAAGCCATTATTTACTACTGTTATTGGTTGGGGAGTTATTATGGTAATATTATTATTGGAAACTCTTGGATTTTTTGTCATCATGAAAGTAATCAAAATTGAAGTATAGTTGAAAGTTAGAATTGAATTCGTGGAGTCGAGGAGCAAATTTTATGATTCAGCGCATTACACTCAGTTTAGGACTATTGATGAGTTCTTTCATAGCTTTAGTCGTTCCAAAAGTAGGATTAGCTAATGTAACTCTAAAAAACGGAAATTTTTATATGAGTTATACAGACATAGTTTATCCAGGGGGATTTGATCCTAAGATTGAACGTGTTTACAATTCGAAGTCAGCATTTAAAGGTATTTTTGGTTGGGGATGGGGTAATGAGTATGAAGTCTTTCTGACCGTTTCTGCTGATGGGAGTGTTGTTGTTCATGAGTACGGTGGAGGTGCTGAAAATAGATTTGTTCCAGCTGCTTTTCAAGTAAAAGAACTGGATGATGCTGTTGAAAATTTGGCGAGTGTAGCCCAAAAAGCTGGTTTTGTTGGGAGTGCTGCACAGTTAGTTTCCTATCGTAATAAATTAAAAAATGATGCTACTTTTAGAAATGATGAATGGGAAAAGTTTCGATCTCAAGGGAAAATTCAGGCCCGCCAGCTTCCTGAACAAGCACAGCTCCATTCCAATCGATTTAGTTATCAGTATATCACTAGACTTGCGACTGGTTATGTGAGGAATTTTGATACGGGTAGAGTTGAGAGATTTGATAATAATGGAAGGTTAACAAGAATTTCAGACAAGAATGCAAACTCTATTGATTTTACATATGATCATGATGGTCATCTACAGAAACTAGTCGATAATTTTAATAGAAAAATATTTTTTGAGTTTAATAATTTAGGATTATTGTCAA
>CAIYTD010000121.1 GCA_903928955.1 Oligoflexia bacterium
AAAATTAAATCTATTATTATTAAATATAAAAGATAATCATCCCCTTATTTTAGAATTATCAGTCGATAATCCGGCTGATTTACTCAAATTCACTAGAGTTTATTCTAAAGAGATATTCACTTTAGAGAACATTAAAGAAGCAATAGAGATTGCTATTGACAAAGGGAGGGTATTTCATTTTAGCAGACATCAATTTAATTCTAATCAGTTCCGAGCCCTTTTTACAGGTGACGGATTATTTAGCAAAATTAAAAAACTGGATCTTTCAAAATCTATCTTCAATCACACCTCATTATTAGAGCTTCCTCCCACGCTAGTGGAGCTGAATTTAATCCACACCAACCTCGGTCCTGAAGATGCTGAGAGCCTCTCTCACCTCACAAATCTGACCCATCTCAATCTGCGTAACAATATAATGAGAGACTCAGGAGCAAAATTAATCTCGAAAATGACTGGAATTCATTCGCTCGATATCAGCTGGAATTACTTAGGACCTGCAGGTGCTCATGAGATTGCTCTGATGACAGGAATTACTTCTCTCAATCTAGGTTGGAATCAGATAAAAGACGCTGGAGCCGAAAGCATTTCTCGGATGGTGGGGATCACTTCCCTGAATCTCAACACTAATTACATCGGAGATGCAGGGGCAAAAAGTATCTCGAAAATGACTGGACTGACTTCCCTCAATCTAAGCAATAATTCGATTGGAGATACAGGTACTTCTGATCTAGCGCAAATGACTGGAGTGAACTTTCTCTATTTACGCAACAATCAAATAGGAGATCCAGGGGCTCTCACCCTCGCTCGGATGACAGATATTACTTTTCTCGATCTCAGTTACAATGAAATTGAACTTCTCACTCAGACAGAGATCAGAAGAGATCTCAATCATGCTATCATTCTACTTTCACCCTAATGATCGTTATGAGCGAGCCCTGATTTTTATTGCAAATAGTTATTTCAAAAATTATACTGAACAGTAATGAGGATTTTTCTTAATCAAAAAGAACATTATAATTTCAACGAATTAATAGCTGATAGTGCCATTAAAGATGTTTAGTTGCTTGGGGAAATGAACAGCTATCCGAAAGATCCTTAATTGATTTAATGCACTCTTAGTCTAGATGAGATTCAAAGTGTTCGGGATTGGCATTTAGCACTACGTACCCTTTATAGAGAAGGAAAACTGCAATCCTGTCGCGTCCGGTGTACAGCGAGCGAAGCACGGTTTTTATTCGAAAGCGGGGAACGTTTGCCAGGCAGAAAAGGAGAGGGACGGGAAATTTTTGCTCATCCATGGAGTTTTTGAGAATATATGAATTTCTTTTTTCCGGAGAAGGCTCAATCGTTCCGAAATATTGATTTTCGATCCGTGAACCAATACTGGTTAGAACAACAAAGCGTTTTCTGGGATAATCACTGGAAGAATTATTGTCATTCAGGCGGATTTCCAAAATTTTTATCAGAGTTTCATAATAAGAATGAGATATTAGATCCGTCATTTCGAGTCTACCAGGATTGGATTAAGGAGACTTGGTCAAAGGTTAGAACGTCAGAATCTAGTTTATCTGCGCTTTCTCAGCGAATATGTGACACTCTCAATTCGCGCATCAGCATGGAGAGCTTAAGAAAAGGAACGGATATTTTAAGCGCCAATACGATTTAAACGCTAATAGAAATGCAAGAAGACTATTTCTCCATTCATTCACTTCATAGATTTGATCTGCAAAAAAAAAGCTATCCTATAGATCCAGGAATTGCTCAGATTTGGTCGAGCATTGGAGAAAATATTACTCGCGTTTGTGACGGAAATATTCCCATTTTAGCTCTTGACGAGTGTGGATTTTACACTCAAATGTTGCGCTATGAGCCAGAAATGAAAGTCGGATTTCTTTATAGTGAAAAATCCCAATCCGAAATTGATTTTTACTTCAAAGGATGTGCATTTGAGCTGAAATCCAAAGGTAAACCTACCCCAAATCAAATGAAAATTTTAAAAGAGGCTCCCCATTTTTTTGTCCTGACTTCTCAAACAATTCCACTTATGGCTTACTTGATTGGAGAGGGGAGAGCTATAAATAACGTTTAAAAAATGGTGGATCGCGCAGGGATCGAACCTGCGACCCGATGATTAAGAGTCATCTGCTCTACCAACTGAGCTAGCGATCCATAAGAGTCAGGATTTAGCACTCCCTTCCATCAAGTACAAGACTCTATTAAAACTTTTCTTCAAAAGGAAAACAGATAATGACACAACTCACCCCCTACCTCTTTCTGCTTGGGCTGGTTGCTCCTCCTATTGTCCACGGCAGTAGCTTCTCCATACAAGAGGACTTCCCCGATGCTGTTCAAGAAGCGCCTCTGATTGTCCGAGGAACAATCGGAATGAGCTCTGCAGACTGGGGAACGGATGATGAAGGGAGACAAAAAATTTATACCTCTCTCGAACTTCAAGTCACTGAAATTTTTAAAGGAAATCTAGATACTGCATCCATCATCATGCGAGAAATAGGAGGCCAAACAGATGGAATAGGCATGCAAATTGCGGGCGCTTCAGAATACTCTCCAGGAGAGGATGTGTTAATGTTCCTCAATCAGAAAAATAAAGTAGGCAGTTTTGACGTTGTAGGAATGATGACAGGTAAGTACAATATTGAAAAAGACTCTAATGGAATAGAGTACTTAGTAGGATTGGGCTTAGTCTCATCAGAAAAATGGAGTCTAGATGCGTTTAGGCGTATGATTCAAGTCCAAAGCTTTACTGTTCCTTCGCCACTGCCTGAACCATCTGAAGTACCCTCCCCCACTGAAATAAAAGAATCTCAGACTCCACCTTTACCTTCACCACCCCCTGACACCAGTATGAAAGGAATCATTCTCAGTTTTCTTGTGCTTATAAGCATACTCAGCTGGGCTATACTGCGTAAAAAGTAATTGGATCATCTTGCAGAGTCCAACAGGTCCAGTTACGCTAAAAGAATGCTGAAAAAAACATTAAGCCTTTCAGTGATGGCTTTTACCCTTCTATTGCTAGAAGCAGCCTTATTTGCGGAAATCAGACCCGAAAAAATTCATGTCGCTGATGGGAAAAAAAATCAAATCTATCTCCACAATGGCTTGATCATAGGGGGAGACAAAGCAGTAGATAGTACGATTATTCAGGACATTCGGCGAGCTACAAACCGGGATTTTGAACGCATAGTGATTGATTTAGAAGGAAGTAAAAATGGCGAACCACTCTCAATCCAACGCCCGTCCTATTTTCAGGTAGCCATCGCTCCAGAGGAACGGCGCTTAACAATCACTTTTTGGGGCAAACCCAAACTCAGCTTCCATCCAGCAAAAGTCCTCGCAGCGTTTCACCGCAGCGCGGTTATTCAGAGCATCCAGTTATTGCCGCAATTAGAAAATGACTCCTGGACATTTGCTTTTGAACTCAAATCAGAAAATCCAGTGGAAGTATTCGAATTAAGTCATCCAGTGAGAGTGATTATAGATATTCAGCGAAAAAAGAAGTAGTCTCCTTTTTATTGAGGCAACTATGAAAGCGACTATCTCACTTTTTTTGGCATTCTTAAGCTTATATGGATGTTCGAGTGCACAGCCCATTCGGACACAAGCTTATGCGGAGCTCAATCCTGAGCGAACATTTGAATATGATTTTCCCCTTGTTTGGAAAGGAATTGAAGAAACTCTCCGAAATTTCAAAGTGGTAGATCGAAATCCAAAAAATGTAGATCCTCTAGAAATGAGAAATCTCACCCATAGAACGCTTGAAACAGACTGGATTTATGGCCAGTCTCGTGACAAATACCATGAATTTCAGGTTAACGGCTCTCCTAAAAAAATCTACCTACAAACACGCTTTAAATACTTGCTCGATGCAAAAAGTGTTTTAGGGGGAGTTCACGTCAAAAGCCAGACAATCGAAGAAATCGAGCGGCTCAATAGTAATGGAACACCTGCAGGCTATTCTCAGGCTGAATCACCTGATTCATCTCGCTCTCATGAACTCCTTGAAAAGATTCGTCTTTCAATTCTTTCTGGGGCACCTTAATCTCATTTAATTTCTTGCCAAATGTGGGAACGTAACCATTCTTAAAGATAAGTAAAATAAGAGCTAAAAATAAGGTCTGGACAACTGAGTATGGCGGAAAAAAAAGATCAAGATCAAAAACAAATCGAAGTACCCAAGCAGAAAGGTCCTTCCACCGAAGAAGCCGAAACACAGGCCCCCGCCCCAAGTGGAAATCTAGTCTTGCAAGACCAAATTCTTCCGCCCAATTTATTTATTTTGCCCATTAATAGTCCGATTGTCTTTCCCACGCTCCTAGCACCTCTCCTGATTACGCATCCTCGGTACGTAGCAATGATCGAAGAATCAATTAATCGTCAGCGGATGATTGGCCTCCTTCTCACTCGCGAAGGCGACGTAAAAGAGGATGCAAAACCCGAAAATCTCTATGATTTTGGAGTTGTAGTCAAAATTGTCAAACGACTTAAAATGCCAGATGGATCGGTTAATCTCCTGGTTCACAGCATGAAACGATTCAGAAGCCGCAGAGTACTTTCTGATCAGCCCTATATTGTTGTCGAAACTGAATATCTGAATGACATCATCGAGAAATCAACAGAAATGGATGCTCTCACTCGGTCTGTCATCAGCCACGTAAAAAAACTTTCTGAAATCAATCCCTTTTTTACTGAAGAGATGAGACTCGCTATGATTAACGCTCCTGGAGCGGGAACTGTTGCGGATCTTGTCGCTTTTGCCTTGACCCCTCCTAAAGGAGATGCACAAGATTATTTAGAAACTCTCTCCGTTAAATCTCGCTTTGAAAAACTTCTCATCCACCTGCGTCGAGAACAAGACGTGGCTGACTTACAAAAAAAAATCAATGAAGAGGTCAATACTAAACTCACTAAACTTCAGCGTGAATTTTTCCTCAAAGAACAACTCAAAACAATTCGACGAGAACTAGGAATCGAATTAGACGGTAAAGACAAGTCCTCCCGGAGTTTTCGCGAAAGAATTGAAACAGCTGGAATGCTAGAAGAAATAAAAAAGATTGCTCTTGAAGAAGTAGAAAAATTCGAATCTCTCTCTGAAAGCTCTCCTGAGTTCAATATTACAAGAAACTATCTCGAAACTTTCTGCTCCCTTCCTTGGAGTAAAGAATCTATTGATAATTTAGATTTAGCCCACGCCCAAAATGTCCTGGACTCAGAACACTATGGACTTGAAAAAGTAAAAGAAAGAATTTTAGAATTTCTTGCTGTTCGAAAGCTCAAAGCAGATCCAAAAGGATCTATTATTTGCCTTGTTGGCCCCCCTGGTGTCGGAAAAACCTCTATTGGAAAATCCATTGCCAAAACCCTTGGGAGAAGTTTTTTTAGATTCTCCTTAGGAGGAATGAGAGACGAAGCGGAAATAAAAGGACATCGTCGGACTTATGTAGGAGCTATGCCCGGCAAAGTCCTTCAAGGGCTAAAAAGAGCCGGTACTAAAAACGCAATTCTAATGTTAGACGAAATTGATAAGCTAGGCCAAAGCTTTCAAGGAGATCCAGCCAGTGCGCTTCTAGAGGTTTTAGATCCTGAACAAAATTATGCTTTTCTAGACCATTATCTGGATGTTCCATTTGATCTCTCTCGCATTTTATTTATTACAACTGCAAATACCACTGATTCCATTCCAGGCCCTCTTCTCGACCGCATGGAAGTCATTGAACTTCCGGGTTACACCCTGGAAGAGAAGGAAGATATTGCGACTCGTTATATCATTCCGAAGGAACTAGAAGCAAATGGACTACCTGCGGGCCAAATCAAATTTGAACGCAGCGCGCTGAGAAAAATGATGACGGATTATGCCCGTGAACCTGGCCTCCGTTCGTTACAAAAACTCATCAACCGGATCGCAAGAAAATCGGCCGCACAAATTGTTTCCCTCCAGCAAAAAAGAGGAAAAAATCGACAAAAAAGTACTCTCCAGGCGCCAGTAATTACTCTTAAAGAAAACGATCTTGTCACTTGGCTTGGGCCAAAAAGATTCTATAATGAGATCGCTGAACGCATTGTATCTCCCGGAATTATAGTGGGACTTGCTTGGACTTCTACAGGAGGGGACATCCTCTTTATTGAAGCGATGGATCTTCCAGGATCAGGTAACCTCAAACTGACCGGCCAAATGGGCGAGGTCATGACTGAAAGTGCCTCAATAGCCTGGAGCTACGTTAAAAAGAAAATCGCATCTGAAGGAAAATTTGACAGGCGCTACTTTAGAGAACGGGATTTCCATCTTCACATTCCAGCCGGAGCGATTCCTAAAGATGGACCATCTGCTGGAATTACGATGGCAACCGCCCTCTATTCTTTACTCACAGGTCGCCGATCCAAACATAAATTAGCAATGACTGGAGAGCTTTCACTAATGGGAAAAGTCCTCCCTGTGGGTGGAATAAAAGAAAAGATTCTGGCTGCCCGTCGAGCAGGTATCCATACCCTTCTTCTACCTCAGCTGAATGAAAAGGATTTAGTAGAAGTTCCCGAATATGCGCTCAAAGGAATGACGATTCACTACGTTAGTCACGTGGAAGAAGTATTTAACGTTGCTTTGATGGGAGAAGATAGAAGTTTTCAAAAAAAGGTTCAAACTCCTAAGATTCTACAAAAAAAAGAAGCCCCTCTTGTAACTAAAAAAACGCCCCTTCACAAAAACATTTTGTGAAGGAGATCGTTATTTATTTAAGCCTAATTTTTCCACTTGGGTTTCCAGTTTAAGAGTACGTTCCGAGTAAATCTCAATCCATTTATCTACCACCAATGAGGGGGAAGACCCTTTTTCTTTAAGCTGAGAATAATACTGAAATCGCTCACGACTTTGTTTTAACTCGAAAAGAACTGAATTTTTCACTGAAATTTCCTTTTTTGAGGCTAGTTTGACATGGGAGGAAGGTCATCCTCTGTCCCTAAAACAATGCTTGCAGGAACAACCCTTCCCGCAGCTATTTCGCGAAGTGCAGTCACGATGATACGATTTTTACTTTTTACTAATGGATCAGAACCTTTATAGAGTTGCCTCGCACGCTTAGTGGCCAGGTGAACTAATTCGTACATATTTTCTACATTGCTCAAGCAATCTTCGATAGTGACACGAGCCATAGATAACTCCTTAGATCTAAGTCAGATTGTCTAACTCTTTATCGAATATCTCGAGTCGAGTCAAGAGGAACCCGCAATGAGTCTTCATACATACTATCTAGTTCTACTTTAAAGCGTTTATTAATGAGATTTCTTCGAATTTTCAGTGACGGAGTGAGTTCCCCACCCTCAACAGAAAAATCAACAGGTAAAATAACAAATTTTTTAATCGTTTCAAAATGAGCTAAACTTTGATTGACTTCATCGACCATTTTTTGAGCAAGCAAGAGTATTTTTGGATTTTTGATCAATTCCGCATATTCGCTAAATAAAATTTGCTGTTCGTTAGCGTACCGAATGATTTGCTCCTGATCTAAAGTCAGCAATGCAGTCAAATAGTTTCGACGGTCTCCATGAACCACAAATTGACTCATTAACTTCTGCGATTTTGCTAGATTTTCAATTTTCTGAGGTGCAATATTTTTGCCTCCACTGGTCACAATAAGATCTTTTTTTCTATCAGTAATATGTAAAAATCCATCTGAATCAATATACCCAACATCTCCAGTATAAAACCAACCTTCTTTGAGTACCTGAGAAGTTTCTTCCTCTAACTGATAATAAGCTGAAAATACTTTTCGAGATTGTATGAGAATCTCCCCATCTTCAGCAATTTTTAGTGTTACTTCAGGCAAGGGACGCCCCACTACATCAAAACGCACATCGTCTGGAGTATTCACACAGACAGGAGCACAAGTTTCAGTCAACCCGTAGCCCTCTAATATTGGGATTCCAACAATCTGAAAAAATTCTCCAATTTCCCGTGAAAGCGGAGCGCCACCACAAATGGCAAACTGAAGGCGACCTCCAAATTTTTCAGTAATGGAACTAAAAATAAGTTTTTTTGCGATCAAATACTCGATACTTTCACGAAGTGGTGGCTTCTTTTTCTTCCAAATCGCAGAATAATATTTACGCCCTATAGAAAGTGCCCAATGAAATAATATTTTTTTTGCAGAAGATTCCGAATCCAAAACCAATTGAATACGATTAAAAGACTTTTCAAATATACGAGGGACTGAAAAAAGCAGTGTAGGCCGAATCTCTAAAAAATTTGCCATTAGACGATCGAGACTCTCTGCATAGACTTGTTTCCAGCCAAAGGTGTAAATGGCTAATGATTCCACTTTTCCAAAGATATGGGAAAAAGGAAGAAATGACAGAATGACCTGTTTCTGAGCAAGCAAGTACTTTCCAAAAATTTGAGTGCAATCTTCCAGCACACTCATTAAATTGTCGTGATTTAACATCACCCCCTTAGGGACCCCCGTCGTTCCGGATGTATAACAAATAGTGATGAGATCAGTAGATTGAGCCGACATGAGATTTTTTTTAAAACGCTCCGGATTCTTCGCCTCTTCGCGTCTTCCCAGCTCCTTCAGCGCTTGAAAAGTCAACACTTTCTGCCCCCAAACTGCATCCCGTCCAACAAGAGCCATTGCTGAAGACTCTATTAAGATGATTTTTTTTAAAAAAGGCAAATTTTCTATTTTTTCTATTATTTTTTTGAATTGTTCTGCGTTTTCAACAATTGCAATTTGCGCCCCTGCATGTTGAATCACGTAAGCAATATCTGCAGAAGTATTGGAAGCATATATAGGCACAGTCACACCCGATGCACCTAAAATAGACATGTCGCTCAATGACCATTCGTAACGCGTGTTAGACAAAATCACTACTCGATTACCCGGCTCGACCCCTAATGCCATTAAACCATAAGAAATAATCCGGCACTCTTGATAAAACTCTTTAAACGTAACTTCCTTCCACTTTCCTACAGGGCCTTCATCAATATGAGTTGGCTTAAATTGAAAACCCACATCAGATGGAGCAGAACGTACACGTTCTAAAAAAGTTTCACTCAATGTTTTACGAATAATAAATGCCATAGTTGAGAACTCTATTACGCGGATCCCAGAAATTTTGCAAGCTCACTCAAATCTAGTGTCGTTTTCTCTCTACTTCCATCTCTCTTTCGACTGCCTTTTTTTTCAGTGTTTCACGTTTATCATATTTCTTTTTTCCTTTTCCTATACCCAACTCAATTTTTGCTCGACCATTTTTCAAATAAATGCGAATAGGAACAATACTCATTCCTTTTTGTATAACAGCACCATGAAGTTTTTCTAATTGATAACGATGAAGAAGTAATTTCCTTTTACGCATTGTTTGATGATTCCAAATATTTCCATGCGAATAAGGACCTATATGAGTATTTACTAGCCACGCCTCAAAACTTGAGCCTCGAGATTGAACTTCAACAAAAGACTCTTTCAAATTAGGAGCTGAACTTCTCAAACTCTTAATTTCAGTTCCCGTCAAAACCATTCCCGCTTCTACCACTTCTTCAATAAAGTAATTTAATCTTACAGAGGGATTTGAAGCAATTAATTTTTCTCCACTTCCTTTTTTTTCATCCACCATAACTAACCTCGATTGGATCCAGAGGACTCAGTAGACTGAGCAATTCCCAGTGATAGTATAATTTTAAATGCCTCTTCCACTTTTAATTGACTCTCGCGAACCTCAGCTTCAGGAACAATGAGGTGAAAACCGGACGTAGGATTAGGTGTAGTGGGAATATAAACATTTAAATGGCTTTCTGGTACTGCTGGGCCTGTAGCCGGCCCTGTAACAAAAGCAAGTGCCCATATTCCTTTTCGGGGGTACTCAATATAAACGACCCGATTAAATTGCTGACCACCCCCGACTGCAAGAGTTCTTAACAACTGATCCAGTGCGCTATAAATACTTCGAATGACCGGAATGCGCTGGATAATCTCTCCAATAAATTCCAGAACCTTTTCACCCAAGTAATGCTTAGAAGCCCAGCCTAATAGAGAAATTGCAATCATTAAGAAACAACTCAAACCTAGTGTCATCAGCGCGTTTAACAGCCCATTCTGAGGTCTCAAGGGCTCCGGAAGAATCAAATGAACGCTCCACAAAAGGCGAAAAATAAAAACCAGGATCCAGGCAATCACCCCTAACGGAATCAATACCAACAGCCCAGCAAAAAAATGATTTTTCAAAAAATAAATTCGACGCATCCCTTGCTTTCAGGCGGTAAGTGACTTCTTACAGCGCCAATGAAAGAGATACCCCACCCCCATAGAGATTGCCACCGGCGTCATACCCGGGAGAACCGATTTTTGAATCTGTAGCCAGTCCACCTTCATTATTCGATGACTTTGAAATATATTGTCGCTCTAAGTATTGGAATGTGGCGTGAAAATCCAATTGACAAGGAATCTCTAAACTGAGCAAACGCTGAAATTTTAACCCCCAACCCCATGTAAATATATGTTTATTAGGATCAAGAAAATTTCCCGCATCTGTAGGAGAACTAGCAAAAATACTGGGTCGGTAAGTATACCCCAAACGAAGAGTATTCATGAGTGTGATAGCATATTCGAATCCCAATCGAGGAACCCAAATGTTTACATAAGAGAAAGCAGGAAGAATACCGGGAGCGATAGTCACTCCTCCGCTGCAACCCGGTCCAGTGCAATTGGTTGTTTGAGGGGACTCCAGCAACAAAGCAGGCGATTGAAAGGCACTCCAGAATTGATAGTCTATTTGGGCATAAATTTTAGTTTTATTAGAGAGCGCAATCACACCCCCCAACTCAATCGCCATAGGATCATAAAAAAGAGCGGATAAAGATTTAAAATTAAAATCAACAGCCGCAAAATTTCCAAAAACACGAGCCGAAGATTTTAATACCATCGTATTGTCTGATACTGCAGGGAACCTAAATACTCCACCAATAGAATAAGCACTCGAAAGATCGGGAGGAATGTAGAGGATCCCAAAATAAGGAGCAAACTGCGATGTCATACTCGACGTAAATCGCATTGTAGAAGTACTACTGGTCTTAGTATTTACAAAAACCGAACCATTACTGGTTAAGGAAAAAGCCATATGCATCCCAAAACCCAGGTGATAGCCTTTCCCTAAGTCTACACCCAATCCTAGTTCGAGCTGAGGACGCTGCGTTCGAGCTCGATAAAGCACGTACTCCGGTATATATGCCTCACCTGAATCCATATAAGCTAATTGACTCACCGGAAGAAATGTCGCCAGCCCCACAGTCAAAGAACCCCACTCAGGCAATACGCGATAACTCAACCCCACTTCTGAACCAAAAGTAGGTTTATAAGTTGTATCTACATTTCCAAATAATTGCCCATCTGCAGTAAAATAATTTTGAATAAGCACATTAGAAATAGATTTAAAATTAGGCTGTAAATAAATTAAACCATAACTAAAAAGAAGTCTTTTCCCTTTCCCTGCTAACGAAAAGTCCTCTAAAGATAGCCCTGCAGGATTATGATAGGCTGCGTATCCATCAAATCCCCCCGCAACTCCTGCACCGCCAAGTGCTGCTAATCTGGAACCAAAACCAGAACTTTCACCGACATTTCCAAAAACAAGATTTGCAAAAAGGAATATACATAGCTTTGCCGTGCAAATTACAAAAATTTTATTTAACTTCATAGGAAGCCGGCCGAATCTGTTTAGTAGCCTGAAAAAGCCTATTCCATTCATCCCAATCCAGCGCTTCGGCCCGCTTTGTACCATCAACACCGCTTAATCCTAATGCGTTTTTACATGGAATCACTGTTCTCAGCATTTTACGTCGGTGAGCAAAGCAATTTTTTAAAAGAGTTTGCCAAACTGCCTCATCTTCAGAACAATTTCTCATTTCAATTCTAGGCTTACTTCGGCGAGTTAAAATAATCACTTCAGAGTTCACTTGAGGAGCAGGAGAAAATGCCCGAGGAGGAACTGAAAGAAATTTTTTAACATCCCAGCGATTTTGAATCCAAAGCGAGAGACTCCCTCGATCCGAAGTACTCGGCTCAGCACGTATTCTTTTTGCAACTTCCTCTTGAAACATGAGAATCATCACAGGGATATCCTCAAAAGACAGAGACAAACGCGTTAATAGAGCTGTACCGGCAGAATAAGGCAGATTAGAAACAACTCCTACAGGCTGAGCAACACACCACTGATTGACCGGCAAATCCAAAAAATCTGCAATTTGAATTTGAACAAAACTCGGAAGAGAATAATTCTGCCACTGAAGACCTAATTTTTGATCGCGTTCCACCAAAATAAATTTCTGAATGCCTCCATTAGCTGGCCATTTCTCTAAAATAGGCAATGTAATAGCCCCCTGACCTGGACCAATTTCAAGTAGACTCAAACAAGAAAATTGATTCGCCTCACGCAGAATGGCTTCAGCGATCGCATCCGCTACGCCCTTATCTCTTAAAAAGTGCTGACCTAGGGCTCGACGCCTTCCTTGTGTGGCCAAATTTAGACCTCCGGATTTGCAATTGCATTGAGAGTTAAAAAATCATCTCGCTTTAAAAAATGACCCTGTCGAAATCGAAACGCTCCAGCTGCAGCAATCATTGCAGCATTATCTGTACAGTAAGCCATTTTTGGAAAATAGGGAGAATGCACTAAGCCCGCTGTTTTCCATTCCAAATTCAAGCGGGATCGCAATCGACTATTTGCTGCAACTCCCCCTACCACAGCTAAAGTCTGGCAACGGTATTCTTGAACAGCCAAAAAAATTTTAGAAATCAGCGCATCTACTATGGCTTCTTGAACTGAAGCACAAAGATGAGGCAACTCAGACTCTAATATTCCTTGCCCTTTTAATTTCTCAGTTAAGAGTGCTACTGCTGTTTTGAGACCGCTAAAGGAAAAATCCAATGTCGTTTTCTGAGAGAGCGCTCTCGGAAGAGCGAATGCTTTTGGATTTCCCGTTTGCGCAATGCGATCGATCCAAACTCCCCCTGGATAAGGAAAGCCTAATATTTTTGCAGTTTTATCAAATGCTTCTCCTGCTGCATCGTCTCTGGACCTGCCTATTAAAGATTTTTTTAAAAAATCCTTAGGCCAAAATTCAGGTAAATGAGTGACACAATACAGATTAGTATGACCCCCTGAAATAATAGCTAAAATCATCGGAAGAAAAATTTCTTCCCGAACTTTCAAGGGTGATTCCTCTAAATACACGCTGGCTGCATGCCCCTCTAGATGATGAACAGGAATCAACGGTTTATCCAGTGCGTAAGAAAGTGCCTTAGCAGCACTCACTCCTACTAATAAAGCACCCACAAGACCTGGACGATTCGTAACCGCAATCGCCTCTAGTTCATGAGGATGCACATGAGCATCCTCTAAAGCCTGATCGATCATTTGATTGATGGTCTCCAAATGATTCCGAGAAGCAATCTCAGGAACGACTCCTCCGTAAGGCTGGTGAATTTGAATTTGTGAAAAAGTAGCAAGGCTCATCACCTGCACTGTGCTATTTGCCTCATGCTTGACAACAGAAGCACTACACTCATCACAGGAAGTCTCAATGCCCAGAATCACTTGATTTTTTTTCTTGCCTTCTTAGCTTCAGGCGTTTTTGGATATTTTTCTACTAACTCTTGATAAAATCCTTTAGCATCTTCTTTCAACCCTAGTGCATCAAAAGAAAGTCCAATCTTGTAAAATGCTTCAGGAGACTTGACATAATGGGGATACTTCTCAGAAAATTTAGAATATTCTACAATCGCGTTCTTATATTTCTGAGCCTTATAGAAACACTGACCCCGCAAAAAAATTCCCTCTTCAGGATGCTTCACCTTAGAAGATTTTACATAAAATGCTAAAGATTCAGCACATCCTTCATAATCTTGATCATCAAACTGCATTTTAGCTTTCTTGTAAACTTCATTGGGGTCTAACATCAACAAGCTTTCCTGTAATTTTTTTATGATTTCAGTCAAAGTTGCTTCGGACTCTTCTAATCGAATCATTCGGCTTTCGAGTTTTTTAAACTCTTCTGCAGAAACAGATTTTAAAGCAGCTCCCTTTTGGTTTCTTTCTAAATCCTCAATACGACCTTCAAAACGAGTGAATTCAGACTTCATCTCATCAATGACATATTGACCTTTAGGTTCCACTTCTGAAGCAGATGAAACTGAAGTAGGCCTCGCTACCTGCCTTTCGTCCGAGTCATCCCGAAGCTGCGCTCTTGTCTTCAAACATGCAGAGAATAAAAAACTAAAAAGTAAAAAGAGAAGTATTTCTGATTTATATTTCATTTTGATCACCTGATTTCCACAGAGGGCGAAGGAACTACGGGCTTTTCTACTGAAAGAGCTGACTTTTCTTCGGCTTTTCTTTGTTCATACATATCTGCAGGAGTTCCCTGTGGAATAGGATAGGGATAAGCACCGGACTTGGAACTACTTGCAGGATTTCTATCTTCTGGTATTTCCCGATCCCCTCGACTTCCTCCATTCCGAAGCGACTCAAACTCAGCTTGCTCAGCAAAGTAACGCGATTGATCTGCATAATCTTTCGCTAATTTGAAATTCTTAAACTTATACTCATGCTTTGCTCGAAAAAATAATTCAGTCGCCTGCCGATAGAGCTCAGGAGCCAGTACAGCTGCTTGTACTTCTTTAGCAGCACGAATGGCTACTTGGGTATCAGACATTTCTTGTATGGGCCGCCCAGAAAAAAGTGTGCAACCCCAAACAAATAGAAGTAATCCTAAAATAGAAGAGCCATATCGAAACAGTCTACGAAAATAAACCGATTGATGGCAAACTCTCGTAGACTGAAAAGATTGTTTCATCCAACTCAAGTCAAGTCAAACTAGTGTGAAGTGATGACAAAATTAGCTCGCCTATTTTTGGCGTAAGCTTCTTCAGTCATTCCTGAATCAACGGGTTTTTCCTTCCCAAAGCTAATAACAGTGATTCGATCCTCTGCAATGCCTAAATCTTCCACATATTTCTTAGTGGCATTAGCCCGCTTCTCACCTAATGCGATATTGTATTGAATTCCACCTTTTGCATCACAATGTCCTTCAATCTGCACCTTGAGATTAGGTTTATCTTTTAAAATATCTGCATTTGCCTTAAGTACACCCTTTTGCTCATGATCTAATTTAAAAGAATCAAAAGGAAAATGGACCGTCTGTAGACCCATAGCCTTACCTGAATCAGAATCTCCCAATGTCAGGTTGTCATCAGCTGATGGAGCAGTTGGAACACCACCCTCATCTTCTTTTGTCTTAGACCCACTGCAACTTGTTACAAAAATCATCGCTGCAACAAGGGAAATTAAACCTATTCGGCGAAAAATCCCACTCTGTGTGGTCATGATATTCTCCTCAGTCAATTTTACTGATTAACGTTCATATTACCTATTCAGCCTAGTTATCTACACTGAAAAAAAGCCAGCAGAAAGAAGATTCTTTCAACTTATTGGAGTCTCTCCATTATGCCACTTTCCGAGGAACTTTTTTTTGAGAATCTCCTTGTACAATTCCACTTAAATGAACGACCATTTCTTGAAGCAGTTTCGCTTGACTCAGAAGCTGAGTAGAAGAAGAAGCCGTTTCTTGAGCGGTTGAAACACTCCTTTGAGTATTTTGGTCCAATTGATTCATCGATCCCAAAAGCTGTTCTAAACCTTTAGACTGATCTGAAGAAGCTTCGGCGATCTGATTAATCAAGGATGCTATACTCTTAATCGATGCAATCACACTCTTTAAAACAGTTCCCGTATCATCGGCTAATTTGACTCCACCTTCAGTTTTAGAAACACTTTCTTTAATTAAAGCTGCAATATCTTGAGCTGCTAGGGCACTTTTCTGAGCTAAACCGCGGACTGCTTCTGCAACGACAGCAAACCCTTTACCATGCTCGCCCGCTCGTGCGGCTTCTACAGCTGCATTCAGGGCCAATAAATTCGTTTGAAAAGCAATATCATCAATTAAATTAATAGTTTGTTCAATTTTCTTAGAACTCTCAGCAACTTCGGAGATAGCTTGAATTAATTTCTTAAGTTCCACTTCTCCTTCATCGGCTGAACGGCTTGCAGTAAAAGAATTGTCTGCAGCTGCCTGAGCATCTTGCGCATTTTTCTTCACCATGCTTGCTATTTTTCCGATGGAGACGACATTTGCTTCAATTGCAATCGCTTCTTGTGCTGCCCCTTTGGAGAGTTCATTACTCGAACTCGACAACTTTTGACTCGCAATTGCCACATTTCCACTTGCACCGCTGATACTACTAGTAATCGTAATCAATTGCTTGTTCAAGCTACTGCTAATAGTGCGGCCAAAAAAGAAGGCAATCAAGGTGGCGCATAACAGAAAAAATACGGTATTCCTAAGAGATTGGGACCGAGCTTTATCTAAAGCATTCACTCTTTGAGACAACAATACTTCCAATTGACTTGATGCAGCTTGCCACATTTTAGAAACATCTCTACTTGCAGCTTCTTCAACATCCAGATATTGCTGCAGCGACACGTTCATATCAGATTCAGAAATAATTTTTTGACAGATTCCAACGAACGCTTGAACAGATCGATCAAAATTCTCTAATGAAGAAGATAGAGCCTGCTTCACTTGACTTTCATTCCTATTAGCGACTTGAAGATCAGCTGAAATAGCACTAGAAAGACTAGTATGAACCCGATGAGCTTCCGATTGACTTAATAAATTAGTCAACATCCGAAGCTTTTCTCTTTCACCCCCCGAAATGCTTTTGCGATGGATAATACCTTCTGCAAACCCGAGAATTTCTTGAATTCGATCTTGAACTTGAGGAAGTGCGTCACGCACAGCTTCAGATACATAAAAACTATTCAAATCAGGATCGCGATTCAAATTCGAGGTTTCACCCAAATAGGATATAACCCCTCTCAAATCATTAATGATCTGCTGATGCAAGTCATTGCTCATTACAGGCGTAATGTTTAAATTTTGGGCCTTTAAACCATTCCACTCTTCTCTAATGGCTCTACTGGCTAAACGACTCAACTGATTGGCATTAAAACCTTCTGCGGTAAATTTAAGGTTCGGATCTAATACGGCCTCAGCCTTTTCCATTTCCTGAAAAGCTAGGTCAATTTTAGTCTCCAAGGAAGGTAAGGCATTTTTAGAGGCTAAATCTTTATTGAGAGCCCGCTGAGAAACAAGCTTATGCTCAAAAAGAGGCATCATGACATGTTCCACTTGATGTTGATAAGAAACTCCGCTTCGCTCTAAATTCGCAAACCGAATTGCCTGCTCTTTTTCAAGATTGAGCATCCAAGTCAACGCTACTATAGGTATAAAATATATAAAATTATTAAGAAAAAGCTTCTGAGATAGAGAAAATTGCATCTTTCTTGATTTTTCATATTTAATATCACTGGT
>CAIYTD010000122.1 GCA_903928955.1 Oligoflexia bacterium
ATTTTGATTATGTTATGGCGCTGAGTGCTATTTGTCTTTTTTTAGCTGCGGGGGGCGGAGAGTTTGCAAATTTTGAAAGTTTGGGTGAGTTGATCCACCTGAAGCAGGTTTATGTACTTTTATCTCTTCTTTGTTTGGCTTGCGGGCTTCAAAATGGTGCAATAACTTCCTCTTCTGGAAGTTCTGTTAGAACGACCCATCTGACTGGGTTAGTGACAGACTTCGGATTAGGGCTGGCTAGGTTGCTGACCTTTCAGTCAGGCAAGGACTCCTTTTTAAAAGAAGTGCGAGCAAACCGGCTCCGAGCTGGCTCCATACTGTCGTTTGTTTTTGGTTCTGTTATTGGCGCGTGGGTATTTATTCATATGGGATATAGAGGATTTGTCCTTTCAGGCTTTATTGCATCTTATGCTGCCTGGCATGGAAGGAGAGCTAAAATCTCTTCTCATAAATTACCTTCTGTCGAAGAATAATGTAAGAAAGGGGTATGGTCTTTAAAAATAGGCTGAGCTTTTTTCTCATTGTCCATTTTTTATTTTATTTTATTTCCGAAAAAATAGTTCATGCTCAATTGCCAGAAATGAAGAATTCCGCGATTGCTTCTGAATGGATAGAACGAAGAGGTCAACTTTTTTTTTTGAATGGCCAGGGCATTCATACCGTTTCTCTTTTTAAAATTCAGGTATACAAAATTTCTTTATTTTTGGAAAAACGATCGAAATTTCCAGAAGAAATCATAACATCAGCTGCAAAAAAAATCATTCTTCTCAAGTTCTTACGAGATTTAGGTGCAGCTCAGTTGCGGTTAGCATTTAGCGATGGATTTTATGAAAATTGCGCTATTCATTGTCAAACTCTGAAGCCTTACTTAGAAGATTTAAATTCTAAAATTTCCGACATGAAGGAAGGTGATAGTCTTGAATTTCAGTTTTTTGAAAATAGAGTTATTTTTAATTCAAGCGTAGGAAGTTATTTCGAAGTGAAGAATCCTAATTTTGGACGTATTTTGTTGTCGATCTGGTTAGGTTCTAGTCCGCCTAGTGCTTTATTGAAAGAAAACCTTTTAGGGATCTCTGGTTCGCTGAAGTAAAAGATTGAGGCACTCCGATAAAGCTAAAATATGGACGGGCTTTGAAAAAATAAAATAGTTTTTTGCTTGAGAAATTTGATGAAGCAGCTCTTGCGTTTTTGGGCTGTGAAGTACTGGATTCCAAAAAATCAAGACTTGCTGAGCTTGAGTTCTTTCCGTTTTTTCTTGTAGAGATTTTGTCCATTCAGAGACTTTCAATCCATCCAGATCGATGGCCAATAATGAGTAGGGCGTAGTTTCAATGGATTTGGGAGATTGTTCCCAGGTCCATGCATTTTCATGATTGAGGTGGGCTAGGATTCGGTATAATTCTTTGTCTTGGCTTTCTAGATAGCTCGCGTGAGGCAAAGGGCGAGTGTGAATCTCTCTCAACGGAAGTTTCTCTGCTGGGATGAGAAAATTCTTTTTAAAGAAATCTCGCATCGATACAATTCCAGCAATTTTGCAACCGCCTGACTCATCATAGGTAACGATAGGAAGATGCCTAAAATGATTGTTAAAGAGGATTTCTTCTGCTTTTTCCAAATATTGGAGCTCTAGAGTTGTGATGGGATGCGTCATTACTGTGCGAATGGGCTTTTTCCAATGCTTTCCCTGTTCAATCAGTTCGACTTTTTTTAATAAATCTCGCTCCGTAAAAATTCCGATTAAGTGATCTTTTCCGTCGTCGCTGATGACTAAAACGGATCCGATATCTTTCTTTCTCATGAGTTGGATACATTCAGCGATTGATTGATCTGCTGTGACTGTTAGTGCGGTCATGGGTTGTACAAGTAGATTTTTTTTCATTATTTCATAACTCATTTAATGGCTTAAAAAAGGAAGTATCTCTTGTATTATCTCTTTTATTTTTACTGTTTACAAATTTTTTATAACGATCCTTGCAGCTAGCGGCAGTCTTTAGGATGAATAAACACTGTTTAAGTCTGAGTTAATGTTCAAGTAAATAAGTGTAAGATCGG
>CAIYTD010000123.1 GCA_903928955.1 Oligoflexia bacterium
TGGGTAGGTTATCGTGAAATGGTGGGTAGGTTATCGTGAAATGGTGGGTAGGTTATCGTAGAAAGACCTTTTGAAAAAAAGATGGATTATTCAAGCAGAGGGGGGAGAGGGGAAAAGGAATGGACCTAATAAACTAGTAAATAAGTCCTTTATCCCAAGCTGATCGAAACCAACGCTGGATTCCAGCCATCCACTTGGCCTCTTCTTGCTCTAGCAAGTCTGCGCTATCCCCCAATTGCCGTTGAATTTCGGACCACTGCTCAGCTTTTGAAGCAAAATGTTGAATGAAAATTTCCCTCATATCTGAAAAACTACCTTGAAAGCTTCTCAGATTCGAAGAAGGTGTGGAGTGGCTCATTTTTGATATAATGTTCAGAAATTCATTTGAAGCCAAAGGCTGCATCTCAAAACCTGGATCAGGTTTGCTTTTGAGTTTTTGAGGAGACTGTTCCAATACTGGCGGTTCTACCTTTTCAGGGCCTGGAAGCTTGTGTGGAATTAACGCACAGATACCTAGCTTATCTTTTTCTAAAGATAGCATAGTGCTTTGTCCATAGACGTCGAAGATTACTAGCTCCAAATCACGAATCCAATCCTTCAGGAGTCGTTTAAATTCTTTCATTGGAAGTGTTTCTGACACTCCAAACTGATCTTTTAAGCTAGAAATTGGGACCGTGATAAATTTAATCCCTTCTTTTTCCAATCGAGCGGCTCGCCATGTCCACCAGCAATAAAAATCCATGACCCCATACCGCTCATTTTTACTAAGTCTACGAATAACCTCTAAGTCTAATGAGGCGGAATGTTTGATTAATTGATCAAAAACGGATGATGAAAGGCGAAAGTAATTAGATCTCCTTGAAGGGTTTTGCTCGTTACTATTAATGTAAACAATTTCAAGAATAGTAAAGGAAGCACCAGAAATTGTGGAGGCTGTATCAGAACAGAATGAAACTGAGGTATGAAGGAATCTAGTAACAGCAGATTTGAGCCATTTATGGTTGATTCCGTTGTTCGATAAATCAAGCTTACCGAGAGCTTCATTAAACGATTTGAAATAGATATCCCTACTTTTGGTTTTGATTGCTTCCGTGAAAATCCAATAAAATAGAAGTCGATCTTTTCCAAAAGGCAGCCCATGCTCCTTATCTGACTTTATTGTAAGCGTGAAGTTCCCATTTTTTCTCTTGTATTCTGTAATGTACTCGCCATTATTTTTATCTTTTTGCTGTCGCAGAGGGAGACTGCAGGCTGTTAAAGCTGTGGACATGAATCCTAAATCCTTGGAACGTCGTTGAGGCCAAGGATCTGAGTTAGTGCATATAGTCTCTTTCTTGATCGATGCCTCTTTATTTTTTTTACCTGCTGCAACCATAAGCTTCCTCGTTATTCTAATTACTTAGTACGCAAATGTTACTATGTAAACATTTATTACCTAAAATAGCATTTTCATTTTAGTTTATTCGGTTGGTTCTTTTTTTGTTCGACTTTTGTAACTGGAGTAGGCTTCAATTGCTTTTGGAAGCGAATCTTTTTTTGACAGCAAATAGAGACTAAACGATTCAATTAATGCTTCTTTGATAGTGACTCGTTCCCAATGAGCGATTGCCTTAAGTTCTTCAAGTTGCTTTTCATTGACTATAAAGGTTGCTCTCGTCTCATTTTCTTTAGTGCCTTGCTGAGACGTCTTAGAAACTTGTCTAAGATTTGTTTTTGGTCTGCCCCTTCCTACTGCATCCTTTTCATTCTCAGAATCGTTGGAAAGAAGAGCGTCCAAACCACTTCGAAGAGCGTTTTTTTTACTCATAATGTTCTCCTAATTACTAATATTACTTCTATTTTTATTGTTACTGTGTTTACATAGTAACTTATTGATTGCGAGCGAGTATCTCTTTTGTGAGATTTAAGTAATCCTCAGCTCCTGCACTGGCTGAGGAATATGTGAAGATGTGTTTCCCAACGCTAGGAGCCTCTGCCAAAGAAACATTATTTCGAATTTTGGTTTCGAAAACTTTGTCCTTAAATTGTTGATCGATTATATCGACTACCTCTTTGTCTAGTGTTCGTCTCATATTAAATTGGGTACAAATGATTCCACCAATTTTCAAATTTTTATTGATTCTCTTTTTAAGTCGCTCAATCACATCAGTAAGGGTTTTTAATCCAGTGACCGGTAGGAATTCAGTTTTAACGGGAATGTAGACTTCGTCTGAAGCAGTAAGGGCGTTAACAGTCAAAAGACCAAGAGACGGAGGACAGTCAATGAGGATATAGTCATAGTTCCCTCGAAGATTTTCTAGTAGGTCTTTTAGAAAAAATTCACGACCTGTTTCGGAACTCAGTTCGATTTCAGAAGCCGCTAGGTCTTCATTGGCTGGGATTAAATGAAGCTTCTTAGTAATCTCAATCGGTTTAATGGGGTAATCGCCTCTTAAGTTTCCATATATGGTAAACTCCAAATCTGTAATGCCAAGGCTTCTGGATAAATTCCCTTGAGGATCAAAATCGATTAGAAGGACTTTATTTATTTTCGGATCTAAACTTAACGCAGCGCCAATATTCAATGTGGAAGTGGTTTTACCTACACCCCCCTTATGGTTACTTACCGATATTACTTTCCCCATCTCAATCTCCTTGCTCAGTTTGATTGTAATTCATATTACTATGATTACTAGATAAACATCTATGTTTAAGTAAGCTTATATTATTTTGTATACCATATCAGTCTTACTGATACAAAAAACGTTTCCTTGCTAGAAAGAATACGATAACCTACCCACTAATTACTATTTTAGTCAGGTATTGTGCCCAAGTGTTACTTGCTTTTTTAAAGTTTTCCTACTGGGAGAGATTGATCCGAAATACTCAGAGCTGACGTATTTCGCACGTGTATGACGCAATAGAGCTCTTTATTGAAATACTGTGCGTATGAGGGTCATAGGTTTACTTTTTCATCTACAAGCAATTCCAAAGCACCTTGAACAAAGCGAGCTTTAGAGGCAGGTGAGGCCTCTGAATAGCTCTTTAGAATGGCTTGCAGGTCATGGGAATCCGACATCAGTTTTACGGCTTTGCTGATATTTCTATCCACCTTTAAATCTAATCGACTCGCTAAAATTTTAAAATTGAGCTCGAAATGATTTATTTTTAGTATTTTTGAGAGTGGTTCACTCATTATCCATGGCAATCCAGCTCTGCCTTGTTCAATTGCACCAATAAACTTTACGTTGCAACTGCACGCTTCAGCTAGAAGGAGTTGGGTTAATTTTTGTTCCAATCTTGCTTTTTGGATGAATTTACCTAGTTTTATGTGTGTTTCTCTTTTTTTGTAATTAGTCCTCATTCTATTTTATATATTTTATATAGAACAAAGAGTCAAGACTCTTACCTGTCTTACGGCCGTGGCGAAAATGAGTATTTGCAATCGAAGTAAAATAAAAACGCATCATTTAGGGCCTCTGTTGTTGATGGCAAGAAAGGCCCTGCTTTTTTATTGTAAACAGCGGGGGGTAGCTATTTCACACTTTTTTCTAAGTCCTTACTTAAAAAATGAGTAGTATGTACAAAAACATAACCAATTGCTTTATAAAATGCCTGTGCATCCAATCGATCAGTTCTAGTTGCAAGCAATATTTCTTTAAAACCTCGTGCATGTGCCCATTGTTCCACTGCATTCATTAAGGACTTACCAACTCCATGTCTTCTCATTTTTTGGTCTACCACTAAACCACCAATTTCCACTGTAGCATCAGAAAGTAAGGAAGGGGCCTCATAAGCATGGATCCAACCAACAACATTGCCTTTCTCTGTTTTTGCTACAAGAACAATTTGAGTTGGATATTTTTTTATCAATTCGATCCTTCGTTTTAGTGATGCTTCTTTTGCAGGAAAGCCTAATTGAGTGCAGAGCTCAGAAACATATTTTAAATCTGAAAGGTCGATTGATTTAATTTTTATATTTAACACTTCATTAGCATTACAGATGTTCACAAAAAGTACTCCAAAAAATAAAAATAATTTAAACATTGAAATTTACACCAAAAAATAACTAAGTTAGCGATCGGTTATTCTATTTGCTTTTAGAAAATAGATGTGTCGGAAAGTTTTTACTAAAGATAATTCTTTTTTTATCTACAAATGGAGAGTCTGGCATATTTTCTTTATCTTCACCTGTTAATATGTAATAGTTTGGAAATTCTCCATTAAAGTTTTTAACTACTTCAAATCCAGTAGTTCCTTGTAAATGGTAATCTAAAAATAATAAATTTTCTTTATTAAGCTCTCTTTTATGCATTTCAAAATAGATAGGATCTGAAAATATTTTAAATTTTAATCCATAAGAGTTTCCAGCGCTTCTCCATGAGAATCCAACAATAGGGTGATCATCTACTAATATAAAATCTAATCTCGGAACTGGACCGGTAGTAATGCTAATGTTATGGGCAAGGCTTTTTGGAAGAAGTTTTATTCTCCCTAGTTTACAGTCACTTAATATTTTTTCTTCATCCCAATGGCTTGTCATTAAAATACTGTTAGCATTTATTTTAAAATCATTAATGCATTGGATGCCTGTTTTTTGGCTTCCTCTAAACTCGTAATCAACCAAGATGAGGGCATTATTCGCTTCACCAGAACTAATCAGTTGACTTAATTTTTTCTCTGTATGGCAAGATATTAATTGTATATTAGCTAATTTGGGATCGTTTTCTAGACGGATTTTAAAGGTTTGATGTACTGCTTTATCGTCATCAAAAATGATTAATTTTTTTGCATCTAGTAGGCAGATCTCACTAGCGTGCCATTCTGGAACCATTTGAGCAGGAAGTTTAATTGTAGCTTTCAATCCAATAGGATCAATTTTAGAAAAACTTAATGTCCCATCAAATTTAGAGAGTTTTTCTTTTGAAGAAATAATTCCTAATGGTTTTGCGAGGTGTTTCGTAGACTCGCAGGTTCCGTTATTGATTTCTTCGAGCTTATTATCTGATATTGTTTTTCCATCATCTGAGACAGAAACCAGAACAAAAGACTGATCTACATCTAAATTTATTGATATAGTGCCTGGTTGTCCTTTTTTTATAATTTCATCTCTAGAATTATTAATAATATTTGATATTGCAGATCGAAAAGCATCTAATTCTATTTGAACAAAGGTATTAAGAGCAGAAGGAGCAATATTTAACTGCAAATTAATCATTGAACCAGAGAATTCTGCCCGTTTCATTTTAACTATTTTTTCAATGCTTGCAGATGCTGAATAAATTTTTAACTCTGAAACGGTTGGTGAAGGTGTTCTGAAATCTAAACGACTAACCATATCTGTAATGCTAGTTAAAGCTATTGAAAGAGTTTCTCTTGCAGTCTCAGAGTCCAATTTAGGTAGGGCGATCATAGTCCTAATAGCTCCAAGTGGAGACTCAATATCGTGAGCAATTTGATTAGCTATTTGCCCTCTCACAGCATCTTTTTCAAATAGAATTCTCTTATTTATCGATTCTACAAGTTTTTCTCCTCGTAAATTAAATTTGTCGGCTATTTGGTTGTATTCATCAATAATAAAATTAATTTCAGAAGAAAATTTTATCTTTTTCTGGATTTTATGAATATGTAATCCAGGAGATCCATCGATTCCAATTTCACTTACTTTATTTGTTCCCATAAGAAAACCGATTTCCATAACTCGCGATGAAATATTAAAAGATAAAATATTAGAAATACCCCAGCAAGAAAGGATTACAATCAACATTAATGTAACATCGATAGCATTCTTAATTGAAAAAAAGCGAATAATCCAAAATGAAATAGTTAACATAATAGCAGTTACAAATACAAAGAAAGCTAATGAAGTTCTGATACTAAACCAGTTAGCTAATAGTCCTTCAGTTGAAAATATTATTTTTCCATTAATATAAGATAAAACTATATTAATAAATATGGCACCTATAGTAAGAGCCCATAAATATTGCGCTACTGTCATTTTTTCAAATGTACTTTCTACAATTTGATATCTTGCCGCAAAATCAAACGTTAACAAGGCCATAAGTAGGTGCAAAAATATAAATTCATTTACATTAAGACTACGCAAGCAATAAGTTGCAGCTATTCCTGCAACAGCGGCGGTAAAAATACTATATGCAATACCATTAATGTACATAAAGTACGGTAGTTTCGAAAAATAGGTATCTTTTAATGGCAGCAGTAAGAATCTATATTGCAAAGAAAAATGAACAAGAGCTACAGATAAGATTCCAAGAATGACAAGAAAAGGTTCATTATAAACTTTAAAATGGTTAATTAATGCAATAGTCAGAATAGCAAAAGATAAAGAGTAGCAAATTGCACAAATAGCTTTTTGCCGATAAGCTTCTAATGATTTTTGAAAAAAAGTTGTATTGAATCCAAATTCCGCGATTGTAAAGCATAGGAAACTAATAAGAAGTAATGGAATAATAGTGGTTTTTGCAGATGCCCAATTTAAGATGCAATACCAACTTAAAAATAGAACTATTCCAATTTCACATAAAGTTTGATAATATATAATGTAAGACTTTCTAGCTTCATCTCCAAGAAGAAAAAAAATTGCAATAGGACATGCTAAAGTAATGGCCGAGAAGATTATAAAAATTGAAGACATACTTTACCTTTCGATGCTTTCTTTATTTAGTTCATTCGATTTATCTTTAATGGCTTTATAAATCGATTTAATCCAACAAACCTCTTTTGATATTTCTTTAAGGTCAGCTATAATTTTATTAAGAGATTTTTTTGTATCATGATTATGTATTGTTAAGTTGTGTTGCATGCCTTGTGAAAAAAGAAAAATTTGATTAAAAATCATATTGATTTCATGTGCATTTTTCTTGTGCAAATTAATATCAGATTTTGGAATTTTAATTAATACCTCAAAAAACTGTTCTGATGTTTCAACTTGAACATTATATTTTAAATCTAGATTCATAATTAATACCTTTTAAATGAGTTATATTGAGATTTTTAATTCTTCTAATTTTCTGTAGAAAGTACTTCTTGATACACCAAGAGCTGAAGAAGTGGAGAGAATATTTCCATCAAAAAGAGAAAGAGCGTGAAGAATAATAGAGCGTTCGCAAGAGTTGATGAAATTATTTAAAAAGTTTGAGTTAATTTCATGTTTTTCTCGTGGCAATGGTATTTCAAGGGATCCAATATTTAAAGAGTTATGACGTTCCGCTCTTATTAAGTCAGGTACATCAATTCTTTCTCTTTTATCGTTTTTTAAGTCTAAAATTACAAGATCAAGTACATGTCTAAGTTGGGTTATATTTCCAGGCCAGTGTTGAGTTTGTAGAAATTCTAGGGCTTTTTCTGATAAAGTATAGCGTTTTAACTTATGTGTATCAAGATAAGCAGTTACAATTATGCCAATATCTTCCTTTCTTTCTCTAAGAGGTGGAAGGCAAATGTGACGAAAGATTCGGCTTTTTTTTGTCGTACTTGGTATGTCGGTGGAAGTAAGAAGTAGCCTGGTTTGAACTGGGATTAAAGAAACATAACCTTTTTGTTTTATGGATTTCGATTTTACAGCATTAATTATTTTATTTTGTAAGCTTTTTGGAGCTTGATTAAAGTCTGGAATAAGTAAGTCACCCTTGTGAGATTGAATAAAGACTCCTTTTTTTCCAGAAATATTTCCAAATAGATCAGCTTCTAGTCTGGCTTTTGGTATTTTAGAAAACTTAAAGGAAATAAATGGTCTACAAGGCGCGTCTTTGAGTTTCCACAAATATTTAGCTAACGAAGCTTTTCCAGATCCGACTTCTCCTGTTAAAACAATATGTGATTCATTTGACTTTTCGGTTCTAACAAACTCTCTGATTGCTCTAACTGCATTAGAATTTCCTAATAACAAAAGTGGATCATCAGATTTTAATTCTTCTCTATATACTTCAGCTAATCTTTTGTTAACTGATCTATTAAGACATTCTGGGATTTTAAGGGATAAATCGTCACAGATCGATGTCGACTTTACAATATAGTCTTCTGCCCCAAGGATTAATGCTTGCTTCATTTGCTGAAGGTCATCATCATTTGTTACAATAATAATAGACAAATGTGGAAATTCTTTAAGATAATTTGGAATAAGCTGAGTTCCTGTTGGACAGTTTTCTCCGAGATCGTTATCTAATAAAAGCACATCAAAGTGGCATTTTCTGAGAAAATTTAAGCTTTCCTCGTATGATGATACAAGCTCGATTTTCCATTTTTGGCTTAATTGCCGTGCAATTGCGTTTTGTGTAATAAAGTCTCTATCGTCAAGATATAAAATATTTAGCTTTGACATTGGTATTAGATATAGCAAAAATCTCATATAGTCCATGAAAAATTATCTAAATTCCCAAAAATAGGACAAAAAGATCAATTTTTTCATCAATTAAAATAATTGTATCCCTTAATATGTTTCATAAATGGGAAAAAAAACTAAAAAAAGTAATATCAGCATATCTTTCTGTTGAACTTATGCGGAGAGTTAGCGTAGTTATGTCATCAAGAGCAAATAGTCTTAATAGAATTTTATGGATTATTTGCAATTTTTGAGAAATTAATATTTTCGACTATTGAATTGAGATAAAAATGAATGAACAGAGAATAAAAAGAGGAGTAAAATGGCAAAGAGGTTTTTCCGTTCTATCCTTATTCAAAGGAAGAAACTTTAAAACCCTTTCCGTAATCGGAGCTTTATTCTGTATCAGCTGCTCCCATGAGATGACGCAAGATTTGGAACAGACTGAAGCGAAGCCAGAACCTTTATTGATAGAGCCTATTTTACGCTTCAGTGAGTTCAATCGAAGCGATTTTTCAGCTCATTATGGCTCCATTGAGAAGTTTACTCTCAAGCAGGAAGTTCTCGAACAGAAAAGAAAGGAACTCTCCCAGCTGGGTATGCATGAAATCGATCTCACTCAAGCCCATGGTACACGCGCTTATGAGTTACGCTCACCTGGAAACCCTGCGAAGATCATCCTAAAACCTAAAATGGTATTCAGGAGCTCTTTATTTGGGGATAGAGCGCATATTGAAGAGAGAGAAAACTCGGATTTATCCATTTCAGTCAACGTGGCTTTTGCAGATGGAATGGTTTCTCAAATTCCTACCGGACTAGGGAGTCAAAGTCTTCCTAGGCAGATCTTAATTGCAAATCCCACTCAATTCATTGCCGATTTAACCGCACGAATCAGTGCAGCTCCTGAGTTTTTATCCAAAATTCCTTGTCCAGAGAGTATTCGGATTTCGCTAGGGGATCAGTCTTTTCCTGTGCGTTTTAATACGCATTTGATCTCTTGCCCTGTAAATACCTTCTTTCCTGCTGAGATCTTATTGAGCAGGGCTCAGTGGAAAACTTTAAAAAGGGGATTTCTCAGGGCAGGGGCTCTCGAAGTGGAGGCAGAAATCGACTTATCAGCGCCTGTAGTGACGGAGTATGTGAATTTTACTCTTCATAAAAGGGCAATTCATTCCTTTTTAGATGCCCACCTGGCTGTTCTGGGGATTCAAAATAGTATTTATGGAGTTCGTAAAAGTCAATCTGTCCTGAATCAGCTTTTGGCTGAATTGCAAAGAGAGTTACAGACTGATTTTCAGGAGGAACAATTTGTATCCTTTAAGGAGTCTGTGGTTTCAGATTTTTTTGAGAGAAGAAATCCTTGCCCAGAAAGAGAAAATGCCTGTTTCACGCTGAGAGCTTGGAATGCTCAGAATCCCGTAAATTCGTACGTATTTCCTGTGAAAAAAGAGCAGTATCTGGGAAGGCCCCTGTTTTTAAGAGCACGCTCTCTATTAACCGATGAGCTAGCAGAGAGGCAGCCTGTCCAAATCCGAGCAAGTAACGAAAGCCCCCTTCAGCCGGTAACTGCGCAATCTCCACCCGCTCTGAGTCGAACGATGCGGACAGTGGGTGAGGGAGAGATTTTAGAAATAGAGATTGAGCGAGTTTCAGCAGGAACTCTCCAGCTGAATCAAGCGGTGGAAAATTTGGAGAATTATACTCATTGTAGAAATCCCTATTCAGCGTGTCACGCGGGGCAATGGGCTTACGTAGGAGCTCCTGGGGCTCACATGGCTTATCATGTGATGCCTATTGTGAATTATATTAACGCCAACCTCCCAGCCTTTCCCTATGTGTCGGGAATGGATTGGATGATGAATAAAATGAATGCTTATTATGCTGCCCATCCCAGGTGCGCAGCTGACGCTGATTTTGCAACACGCCATTATCCGAATGCTCTCCCCTTGCCGAATTTTCCCTACCGTATGGGAGGAGCCTTTCCACCACCCCATGGAGTGATTGGATACTATGAGTTTCAATGTACCGATTTACAACACAATCAGTGTGATCCAGCTGACTTAGAGCAGCGCTGGAGAAGGACCAGCACTTGGAGCATCCCTGTTGCTCAGCCGCAGTTTCATGCTCTTCCAGCAATTACCCCAGGTGAAATGGATGCTGTTTTAGATGGATGGAGTTTTCAATTTAGTTGGACCGAGGCCGGTCAACGAAGAAGTATGCTGTGTCCTTTGAGGCAAATGCCGGTGGAAGTGTTAGGGCAGAGGATTTTAGTTACTTTTGAAAACAATCAACAGTGTGCTCCTTTTAATGCAGGCAACAGAAGAGAGCATCATTTTCCTTTCCTCAGTGTGTTGAATAAAAGCTCTATTGCGTCTGAATTTAAATGTGGAACGTTGGTTGAGGATTCAACGGGGATCAGAAACTACCGCTGCATGAGAGCAAATGGCCAAGAAGAGGTGAGGGATACCA